>JANOTE010000450.1:0-8544 GCA_031416195.1 Rhodoferax sp. | reverse complement strand
AACCAAGGCCTGCTGGACGACGGTAAACCGCTGCCCGCCGTGAAGGTAAGCGCCAGCAGCACATCCGACACCGCCACCATCCTGCGAGTCGCCGTCAAAGGCGCGCACCCCGGCCTCATCGCCTACCTGTTCGAGCGCGTCGGCCTGGAAATCAAAAGCCTAAAACGCATCCGCATCGGCCGCGTGTCAATGACGCAGTTGCCCATGGGGCAATGGCGTTACCTGGCGGGGCATGAGCGGTTTTGAGGCCGGTGCCAGCTTCCAATAATTCGCGGCTCCGGATCTTCTTCACCCACCTCAAGCCGTAAACAACTGCCCCCGCGCCGCATCCGTGATGGCCACCACGCAGGGGTGCGTGATGCGCCGCTCGACCGACACGGCAAAGAATTCTTCCACCAGCTCACTGCTGCGGCCTATCACTTCCACGCCAAACTGTGCAATCGTCTCGGCCTCCAGCACGCCGGGGGACAGGAAAACGCCACGGCCTTCGCGGCCGAAGGCGGTCATGAGCGCGCCGTCGTCAAACTCACCGATCACGCGGGGGTGAATCTGATGCCGGGTGAGCCAGCCTTCGAGCTGTTGGCGAATGGACGAGGAGGCGCCTTTGATCAGCATCGGGGCATCGGTCAGGCATTGCGGAAAGTCACCTTTGAGCTGGGCTTTGAGCGCGGGCGTGCAGAAAAAACTCATGGCCGTGCTGCCCAGCGGGTGGTTAAAGGCCTTGACGCTGATGCGCCGCGACATCGGCTCATCGGCAATCACCAAATCGAGCTTCTGTACGGCCAACTGCGCTAGCAAATCGTTGAATTTGCCTTCCACGCAGATAAGGCGAACCGGTGTGGCGACGGACAAGGCAGGCTCCAACAACCGATAAGCGACAGACTTGGCCACGGAGTCGGCAATACCTACCGAAAAATCTATCACGCGCTGACCACCGCGTGCCTGGCGCAGCGCGACCTCCATTTCGTGCCCCAGGCCGAATATCTGGTCGGCAAAACCCAGCGCCAGGCGACCATCCTCAGTGAGCTCCAGTTGGCGACCGGTTTTGCGAAACAACTTTCGCCCCAGCCATTCTTCCAGCAGCTTGATCTGGCCGGACAAGGTTTGCGGCGTGGTGTGTAACTGCTCACCCGCGCGCATGATGCCGCCGGCCTTGGCGGTAACCCAAAAATAATGCAAATGTTTGAAATTCATGGAAACCTCGAATAGCAAGGGAGGAAGGTACACCAGTAGAACGTAGGAAGGGCTGCAGATTGATGGTAAGAAAAAACCGCTATTGATCGCAATTTTCGAAGTGAATATCTTAAAAATACGACTTTACGCGAAGTTATTTTCTGCTTAAAGTTCGCTTCGTCACACCGTTGTGGCATTCTCAGGAGAAATCCAAATGCGATTGAGTACCAAAGGTCGATTTGCCGTCACCGCCATGCTGGATGTTGCGCTGCGCCAGAAAAATGGCCCGGTAGCACTGTCCGATATTTCTACTCGGCACCAGATTTCGCTGTCTTACCTGGAGCAGATGTTCAGCAGGCTGCGCGCCAGCGGTCTGGTCAAGAGCACGCGCGGCCCTGGCGGCGGCTACGCGCTGGGGCATCTTGCAGAGGAGATCTCGGTGGCTGACATCATTGGCTCCGTGGAAGGCCCGGCGCAAGAAACCAGCTCAGGCGTGATGGGCTCACAAAAGTCCGGACAAGATACTGCTGGCCAAGGCGTAGCGGACGTCACCCAACAACTTTGGAATGCTTTTGATGCGCGTATGGAGGATTACATGCAGTCCGTCACTTTGCGCAGTCTGGTGTTGGAGCAATTGGCCAAGGGCTTCAAGGCCGATGCACCTGTGGCGATGCAACGTGGGGTGTTCAAAAAAGCCAAGCCGCAGGTTTTTGCGCCGCGTGCAAGCGTGCCAAACTCGGTCTTCGCTTTGGGCAACTCGCTGATGGTGAAAGCTTGATGGTGATCTGCGGTTGGTTACTTTTTATTCAGTAGCGGCAGTTCGATCGTCATGCTCGGCGGGCCGTTGACGCTTGCAGACAGCGAGGCGCGGCGTGGCCCAACGGACTGCAGTATCAAGCCCTCTTCCACTTTGGCACCCACTCGGTAAGGCCGGGCAGGTTGGCCGTCGACTGAGATCAAAGCGGTACCCGCCTGTTTGCTGGTCGCCACCACACCCACCAAGGTCAACCGACTGGCTGCAACAGATGCCGGGGCCGCAGCCTGCACGGCAGGTGCCACCAGGCCACCGCCGAGTACACGGGCCAACGCCGTAGGATCTATCGGCAGCTCTTCTTGGGCAGTCAGCGGTGCGGGTGCGCTATTGACTTGCTGGGTGGGCCATTTCAAACTCCAGTAGACAGCGCTTGCGGCGGCTATCGCGGCCAAGGCAAACGCCGCCAGGCGCGGTAACCACAGGCTTTGCGGGTGAGAGGTCATGCGGCGATTATGATTCAAGCCTAACCATCGCCGCCCCATGCGGCTGAACTTCCACAGGCCGCCTGACTCCATGTCTTCTATGCAAAACAAACAGTACCGTTGGCCCAACCGTCTGAAGCGCGGGTTCACCTTGATCGAGCTGATGGTGGTGCTGGTGATCATCGGCGTGCTGGCCGCTTTGATCGTGCCCAATGTGCTGGATCGCGCTGACGACGCGCGTGCCACTGCTGCCAAAACCGATGTCAACAACCTGATGCAGGCCTTGAAACTTTACAAACTGGACAACCAGCGCTTCCCCACCGCTGAGCAGGGTCTGCAAGCGTTGGTTGCCAAACCGACCAGCGGGCCGGCTGCCGGCAACTGGAAACCCTATCTGGACAAACTGCCCAACGACCCCTGGGGCCGCGCGTATGTGTATTTGAACCCTGGCGTGAAGGCCGAGATTGATGTGCTGTCATTCGGCGCAGATGGTCAAGCCGGGGGAGAAGGCAAGAATGCGGACATCGGCTCCTGGCAGTGATGTGGCCCCCACGCTCCACCGCTTCGCGGGTCGCTGCCCCCCGAGGGGGCTAATTTCCCTAGGGGCGCCCCGTCGGGAAATTGCCGCGTCATTCGTTCAAAGCTTAAGGAATAGGGTCGTTCGCGGCTTCACGCTCCTTGAACTGCTGCTGGTCGTAGCCATCATCGCCGTTGCTTCGGCCGGCGTGAGTTTTGCGATGCGCGACTCGGCGCAGACGCAATTGGAGCGCGAGGCGGTGCGGCTGGCGGCACTGCTGGAATCTGGCCGAACGCGCTCAATGGCCAGCGGCGTGCCGGTGCGTTGGCGAACGACTGAAACGGGGTTCACCTTTGATGGTCTGCCTACGGGTTCGCTGCCGCAAGGCTGGCAGTCACCCGATGTCAGCACTTCCGTACCCACCCAGATTTTGCTCGGCCCCGAACCCATCATTGCGCGCCAGTCGGTGCGCTTGGTGTCCAGCAGCCAGCCAGATCGCGCGTTGAACGTGGGCACCGATGGGGTTCGACCGTTCTCGGTGCGTGCAGGCGACTTGCCATGAGGAGTACACGTGGCTCCAACTTAGGTTTCACGCTGGTCGAAGTTCTGGTCGCATTGGGGATCGTAGCGATTTCGCTGGGCGCAGGCGTTCAGGCCACACTGGCGCTGACGCGCAATGCCGAGCGCCAGTCAGACTTGCTGCTGGCGCATATTTGCGCTGAGAACGAGTTGGTCAAAGTGCGCCTGTCCAAGCAAATGCCGGGGGTCGGCGACACCCGCGTACCGTGCGAGCAGGCCGGGCGCAGCCTGGCTGTGGCGCTCACCGTGCGGCCCACGCCCAACCCAAGCTTTCGCCGCGTCGATGCGCAAGTGATGGATGGCGATATCCCGATTTTGAAGCTGTCAACGGTTTTGGGTCAGTTTTGATGCGTCGCCGTCTCATCCAAGTTCAATACAAAGGCTTCACGCTGATCGAGGTGTTGGTGGCCATCAGCATCATGGCGGTGATGGCGGTGTTGAGCTGGCGCGGCCTGGACGGTATGACGCAAACGCAAACCCGCCTGCAACAGCGTGCCGATGAGGTGCTGACCTTGCAGGCGGGCCTGAACCAATGGGGTGCCGACCTGGATGCGCTGATGCAATTGCCGCAAGCCCAGGCGCTGGAGTGGGATGGCCGCGCACTGCGCATGACGCGGCGCAGCGCGACGGCGTTCGCCGCTGGTGAGGTGGACGGCGCTGCGCCAGGTTCGTCTCAAAGCCCGTCGGATGAATCGATCTGGGTGGTCGCCTGGGCGCGGCGCGATGCGGCGGGCCTTGGGCAGTGGCTGCGCTGGCAGTCGCCCCCGCTTCGCACGCGCGGCGAACTCGATACCGCCTGGGCTGCGGCGGCTCAATGGGCGCAAAACCCTGGCGATGCTTTGAAGGCGCGCGAGGTGGTGGTCAGCACACTGAGCGGATGGCAGATCTTCTTTTACCGGGGCGATGCGTGGACAAATCCATTGTCCAGCGAGGGTGGTGATGCGGCGGCGCAGGCCCTGTCGCGCGGAGCCGATGCGTTGACGGCGGCCCCCATCCCCGACGGTGTGCGCTTGGTGCTCACGCTGCCGCCCGGCCAAGCCATCAGCGGTACGTTGACGCGCGACTGGGTGCGCCCTACGCTTGGAGGACGCAAGTGAGGTTTTCTCAGCGCGGCGCGGCCATCTTGATGGCGATGTTGACGGTGACGCTCGTCGCGTCTCTCGCGGCAGCGGCATTGTGGCAGCAGTGGCGCAGCATTGAGGTGGAAGCCGCACAGCGGGCGCGAGTGCAATCGTCGTGGATCTTGGTCGGTGCGCTGGATTGGGCGCGGCTGATCTTGCGTGAGGATGCACGATCCGGCGGGCCGGACCACTTGGCCGAGCCCTGGGCAGTGCCATTGGAAGAAGCGCGTCTGGCAACCTTTTTCGCCACCGACAGCAACGCCGCAGAGCAGGCCGACGATGTCCAGCAGTCGTTCATCTCCGGCCAGATCACGGACATGCAGTCCCGCTTGAACGTGACCAACCTGATTGCTGACGGCAAACCATCGGAGAACGACGTTCGCCAGTTTGCCAAATTGTTTAACCTGTTGGGGCTGAGCGATGCCGAGCTGGAGCGCCTGGTCGAGAATATGCGTTTTGCGCTGGACACCAGTGTGGACAACCGCTCTGGCAGCCAGGCACCGCTGGTTGCGCAGCGCGTGGAGCAGTTGGCGTGGATGGGTTTGTCGCCGCAAGCTGTAAAGGCAATAACGCCTTTCGTCGCGATTTTGCCCAAGCGCACTTTGATCAACCTCAACACCGCGCCCACCGAAGTTATTTACGCCAGCATCGACACGCTGGACCTTGCCGGTGCACGGCAATTCGTCACCGCGCGCGCCACCAGCCAGTTGCGCACACTGGGCGATGCCAGAAAACTCCTGGGTATCCGGGGCGAGGAGGTTGCGGACGGGCGCTTTGGCGTGAATTCTGGTTTCTTTGAAGTTCGCGGGCGGCTGCGGCTGGATCAAACCATGGTGCTGGAGCGCTCCTTGGTGCAGCGCGATGGTCTGGATGTGAAGACGCTTTGGCGTGAGCGCTTTGCAGCCCAGGTGGAAGCAGGAAAAGGCGGCCAAAGCCGTTCCCTACAATTGCCCTAGAAACTCACGTATGACGCAACTGATCATTATTTTGCCGCTGGAATTGCCGCAGGCATCTTCGCAGATGGACTACGTGCTGTCGCCCGATGGACGCGCCATGGCCAGCCATTCGCGAGCGGCATCTGCGCTGCTGCCCCAGCCTGGCAGTGCCGAGGTAGTGGCCGTGGTGCCCGCGCAGGCGCTGTCGTGGCATGAGGTGCAATTGCCCAAGGGGCTGCTGGCGAAGGGCTTCCTGTCCGAATCCGGTTCGCCGCGCCTGCGTGCGGTGCTGGAGGGCGTGCTTGAAGAGCGCCTGCTCGATGAGCCCAGCCAACTGCATTTCGCGCTCGCGCCCAATGCGCGCGATGGCGAGCCCGTGTGGGTCGCGGCCTGCGACCGAGCCTGGCTGCGCGGCTGGCTGCAAGTGCTGGAAGGGAACCGACATGCCGTGTCACGCATCGTGCCTGAATTTGCACCCGGCGATTCGCGCGTGTTGGGTGCGGGCCGTGAGCCAGGCGCAGGCGGCGCTGGCCCCGATGCGCTTCATGTGATCGGCACGCCGCAGCAGGCCTATATGGTTTTTTCGCCCATCAGGCAGGCGGATGAATCCACAGAAAAGGCGGCACTTTCAGTGTTGCCGCTTTCTGCCAGCAGTGTGTTGTTGACCCACTGGCCGGACACTTCACCCGTGATGGCCGAGCCCGCGTTAGCTGCGCTGGCTGAAAACCTGTTCAAGCGGCGGGTTGACTTGCAACAGAATACCGAACGCTGGCTGCGTGCCAGCCAGTCGAGCTGGGACTTGGCCCAGTTCGACTTGCAGAACAACAGCCGAAGCCGCTCCTGGAAGCGCGTGACAACGCTCGCTGGCAACCTGCTACGTACACCGCGCTGGCGAGCGGCGCGCTGGGCAACGGCTGGCTTGGTGGTGGTCAACCTGGCCGGATTGAACGCGTGGGCCTGGTCTGAGCGCAACAGCGTGGAGGCCAAACGCGCGGCGGTCAAAGAAGTGCTGACCAGCACCTTCCCGCAAGTCAAAGTGGTGGTGGATGCACCGGTGCAGATGGCGCGCGAGCTGGCCTTGCTGCGCCAAGCAACGGGTGGCACATCGAACGCCGACTTTGACAGCCTGTTGGCTGCGGCAGGCGGCTTGGGCGCAGGTGGCACGACACCCTCAAGCATCGATTACGCAGCCGGTGAAATACGTGTCAAAGGCATGGGCGTGAGCGCCGAGCAAGTGGCCCAGGCAGCAGCGCCGCTGAAGCGCCAGGGCCTCTACGCCAGCGCGCAGGGCGACAGCCTGGTGCTCAGCGCCAAGCCAACACCCTGAACATGAATATGAGCATGAGCGCCAACCCACCCCTGCGTGCCAACTCCGCCATGCAAACTGGTTCGCAAAACCAGCTTCAGTTGCGCCAACGCTGGGAGGCATTGGGCGTGCGCGAACAGCGCCTGGTGTTGGCGGCTGGCATGTTGCTGGGGGCCGCACTGATGTGGTGGATTGCGTTGGGGCCGGCCTTGGCAACTTTGCGGCTGGCAAAAGATCAGCACACCAAGCTTGATGCGCAACTGCAGCAAATGCAAAGCCTCAAAGCTCAGGCAACAGCCTTGGCCGCCATGCCCAAAGTATCCACAGACGACGGGCGTCGCGCGCTGGAGTCCAGCTTGAAGCAAACCCTGGCTGCCAGCGCCCAGATGGTGATGGTGGGCAACCGCGCAACGGTCACGTTGAAAGGCGCTTCCCCCGATGCACTGGCGCAGTGGCTGCTGCAAGCCCGTATCAACGCGCGCGCGGTGCCCACCGAGGTGCGGCTGGTGAAGGCCGCTTTCGCCAGCCCAATGGCGGGGGGTTCACTTGCCGCATCGGCAGCCAACCCAGTTCGCTGGGATGGCACTGTGGTGCTCACTCTGCCCGAGCGCTAGACCCGGATAGATTCCTATGGCTAGAAGATCAGAATCCTCCTCACATTCCCCTTCAACGTCAGCCTCTGCCTGGGGCTGGGCCATCAGTGGCATCGTCTTTGGCGCATTGCTCGCTACCGTGATATTCGCCCCTGCACGTTGGCTGGCGGCCTTGATTAACCAAGCCAGCCAGGGGCACGTCTTGCTGACAAATGCGCGTGGCACGGTTTGGGATGGCTCAGCTCAGTTGCTGCTGGCGGGCGGTTCCAGCAGCATCGGCAGCGTTGCTCTGCCGGGCAAGCTGGACTGGCGCTTGCGGCCGACGTTGGATCACACGAACGTCCACATTAGCGCCGACATCACTGCAAGCTGCTGCATGGCGCAGCCGATGCGCATATCGACCTGGCCTGGCTGGAACGGTGCGCGTGTCGTGCTGAACGATCACACCTCCAATTGGCCGGCAGGCGTGCTGGCAGGCCTGGGAACGCCTTGGAACACGATCCAGGCCCAAGGAACCTTGGCGATATCCACCAAGGCGCTCGCCCTGGATTGGGCTGCAGGGCGCCTCACCCTGGCCGGCAGCCTGCAAGTTGACGCACAGGACATGGCATCGCGTCTGTCCACCCTGAAACCCATGGGCAGCTATCGATTAACGCTCAACGGCGGTGCCGTCAACACCTTGCAACTTGAAACGCTTCAAGGCAGCCTGCAGCTCAGTGGCACCGGACAATGGGTCGGTGGCAAGCTTCGATTTGATGGCCTGGCCAGCGCCGTGCCCGAGCGCCAGGACGCGCTGTCAAACCTCCTGAACATCATTGGACGGCGCGACGGTGCGCGTGCCATCATCAAGGTGGGTTAGTTCCGCATGTTCCGCACGCAATCCCCGCAAGAAATCACCTGAGAATCCGCATGAAAAGCCTTCACGTCACCGCCCCTCGCTGGGGTCTCTTTACGGTGCTTTGCCCGGTGCTTTGGGGCATCAGCCTGCTGGCATCGACCGCATTGGCCCAGCAAATTATCCCGATTAACCCCGTGCCCGCCTTGCCCGCCGCGCCCATGGGCCTGCCCGCGCAACCGCCAGCTC
>JANOTE010000449.1:0-3867 GCA_031416195.1 Rhodoferax sp. | reverse complement strand
GTTCGGCACCTTGAGCCAGACCCGCAACGCGCTGGACAACCGCAACGCGCTGCAAGCCTTCCTGTTCGTCATCTTCGGCATCTACTTCGTGTGGTTCTGGGCCAAAGGACAAACGCTGGCGATGAAAACCTGGAACATCCGCGTGGTGGACCTGCACGGCAAAGCGATTTCCCAAACCCGCGCATTGGCACGCTACGCACTAAGTTGGGTCTGGCTGCTGCCTCCATTAGGTGCAGCCGCAGTCTTTAGCCTGACCGCCCCAGAGGTCGCCGTCATCGCCATCGGCTGGATCGCCGTGTGGGCAATTTTGAGCCTGTTTCACCCACAGCAGCAGTTTTGGCACGATGCGCTGGCGGGCACGCGGCTGGTGTCGTCTGTGCCAATGAGCCGAATCTAAACCGCCGCCTCGTCTTGCTCCCCCGTGCGAATCCGCACTACGCGCTCGACGCTGGTGACGAAAATCTTGCCGTCGCCAATTTTGCCAGTGCGGGCGGCTTTGACGATGGCATCGACGCAACGGTCCACTTCCTCGGTTTTCACGACCACTTCGACTTTGACCTTGGGCAGAAAATCGACAACGTACTCAGCGCCGCGATAAAGCTCGGTGTGGCCTTTTTGGCGGCCAAAGCCTTTGACCTCGGTCACGGTCAGGCCCGTGACACCGCATTCGGCCAGGGCTTCGCGGACTTCTTCGAGTTTGAACGGTTTGAGAACGGCGGTGATCTGTTTCATGGGGTCTCCAAGTCTTTTGCGAATTTATTGACGGAATTTACTGGCGGAATTTGGACGTTATAGGATACCGCCAATCTTTGCCGAAGCTACGGTGCGTTACCCTGATGCCTACCGGAGCCTGCCTGCGCTTGTATTCGTTGATCTTGATCAGGCGCGTCACCTTCTCCACATCGGCCCGCGCAAAACCTGCGGCGATGATGCTTTCGATGCTCTGATCGTTCTCCATGTAGCGCTCCAGAATTGCGTCCAGCACGTCGTAGGGCGGAAGGCTGTCCTGATCTTTCTGATCGGCGCGCAGCTCGGCACTCGGTGGGCGGGTGATGATGCGCTGCGGAATCGGCGCAGCGCAGGTGCCGTACGGGTCGTGCAGATTGCGCCAGCGCGCCAGCGCAAACACGGTGGTTTTCATCAAGTCCTTGATCACCGCAAAGCCACCGGCCATGTCGCCATACAGCGTGCAATAGCCCGTAGCCATTTCGGATTTGTTGCCGGTGGTCAGCACAATCGTGCCAAATTTGTTGGACAGCGCCATCAACAGCGTGCCGCGAATGCGCGCCTGGATGTTCTCTTCGGTCGTGTCCTCAGCCAAACCCTTGAATTCACCTGCCAGCGACTTCTTGAACGCTTCAAACTCCGGCACGATTGAGATCTCGTCGTAGCGCACGCCCATGCGTGCGGCCATGTCGCGCGCGTCGATCCAACTGATGTCGGCTGTGTACGGCGACGGCATCATCACCGTGCGCACTTTGTCTTTGCCCAAGGCATCGACCGCTACCGCGAGAACCAGCGCGGAATCAATGCCACCCGAGAGGCCCAGCAGCACGCCGGGGAAACCGTTTTTGCCGATGTAGTCGCGCACGCCCAGCACCAGTGCGTCCCACAGGTCGGCCTCGGGCGTTCGCACAGGAGCAATCAATGCTTTCAATTGAATAGCTGATGACGCTCTGCTGACCTCAATTTCAAACGCATTCTCGACAAAACTCGGCGCGCGCCCGGCCACTGTGCCATCGGCATTCAACGCAAACGAGTGGCCCTCAAACACCACCTCGTCTTGCCCGCCCACCAAGTGCGCATAGACCAGCGGCAGGCCGCACGCCTGCACCCGCGCGCGCATCATCTGCTCGCGCTCGTCGCCCTTGCCGACGTGGAAGGGCGAGGCGTTGATAACAGCGATCACCTCGGCCCCCGCTTCTTTGGCAAGCCGCGCGGGCTCCTCAAACCAGGCATCTTCACAGATCAGCAAACCAACTTTCACCCGACCCACCCCCTCACCTGCCTCGAACACACAAACACCCGTACCGGGCTGAAAATAACGCCGCTCATCAAACACTTGGTAGTTGGGCAACTCGCGCTTGGCATAGGTGGCAAGAAGCTTGCCTTCGCAAATCACGCTGGCAGCGTTGTAGCGGCCTGACACGGCGACCGAGCGCGTTTTGCGTGCGTCAGCGTCATAGCCGCCGCTGGGGTGGCCCACCACCACGGTCATATTTTTTAACCCAGCCAGCTCGCGGGCTACCGTTTTCACGGCATCATCACAGGCGGCGATGAAGGCCGGGCGCAGGAACAGGTCTTCGGCCGCGTAGCCGCAGATTGACAGCTCGGGCGTGAGCAGCAGGCGCGCGCCGTTTGCGTGGGCCGTGCGCGCGCAAGCGATGATTTTTTGCGCATTGTTCGTCAAATCCCCGACGACAAAGTTAAGCTGGGCAACACAGATTTTGAGTGACATGAATAAGCCAAAAACAGAGCACGGAATGGATCAAAGAGACCGTCAAGAAAAGGGTCAACTTGATTATGTCATTCGAGTATTGCCCTCGCCGATGGAGGTCGATGCAGCCCGATGGAACACGCTACTGGCTGCGCAGGCCGATGCCAACCCCTTCATGCGCCACGAATACCTGGCAGCGATGCATGAATCCAGAGCCGCGTGCCCCAAAACCGGCTGGACTCCGCGCACCATCACGCTGTGGCTGAGTGATGAGATGGTTGGCGCATGCTCGCTGTACCTCAAAGCGCATTCCTACGGCGAGTATGTGTTTGACCATGCTTGGGCCAACGCCTACGCACAGCACGGTTTGAATTACTACCCCAAAGCGCTGGTCGCCGTGCCGTTCACACCGGTGCCTGGGGCGCGCTTGCTGGCGAAGACGTCTGAAGATCGCGCCGCTCTGGTGCAGGGCTTGATCGCCTGGTGCGAACAAGAGAAGCTGTCGTCACTGCACCTGCTGTTTGCGAACGAGGATGATGTGGCCGCCTGCGAAAAATCGGGCTTGATGCTGCGCCACTCGGTGCAATTCCATTGGAACAATTCAAGTCCCGGCTACGCCGACTTTGATGACTTCCTGGCCACTTTGAGCCAGGAGAAACGCAAAAAAATCCGTCAAGAGCGCAGAAAAGTCGCGGAAGTTGGTGTCACGTTCAGATCAGCGCAAGGCGCAGACATCTTAACTGTCGATTGGGACTTTTTCTACTGCTGCTACGAGCGCACTTACCTTGAGCATGGCAACGCGCCGTACCTGAGCCGCGACTTCTTCCAGCGCGTGAGCGACACCCTGCCCGAGAACTGGCTGCTGTTCATCGCCGAGCAAAACGGCCAGCCGATTGCCTGCAGTTTGATCGCGATCACAGCAAGTTCGGATTCATCCAAAAAAATAGCCTATGGCCGCTACTGGGGCGCGTTGAAGCGGGTCGATTGCCTGCACTTTGAAGCTTGCTACTACCAGCCGCTGCAATGGTGCATTGCGCACGGCTATCAGCGCTTTGAAGGCGGCGCGCAGGGCGAACACAAAATGGCCCGTGCGCTGATGCCCGTCAAAACCGCCAGCGCACACTGGCTGGCGCATCCGTCCTTTGCCGATGCGATTGAGCGTTATTTGGAACGCGAAGGCGCGGGGATTGACGGTTACATGCGCGAACTTGGGTCACGCACGCCTTTCAGGGCTCTTTAAGGTCGCGGCTTGATTGGGTAGGCCGTACATTCGCCATTGCGCAAAAAAAGCCCCGCAACTTTCGCGGCGGGGCTTGGTTCGATTCTCAATAACTTGTCAGGTGCGCATGCACCGTCACCAAGCTACGGCCTATCGAAGTCAGTATCGAGGGCAGTGGCCGACTTAAGCTGGCTTGCGGCGGTTCAGGCCC
>JANOTE010000448.1:0-3731 GCA_031416195.1 Rhodoferax sp. | reverse complement strand
GCCACTTTCCCGAGTCGAGAAGCTGGCTGGCTTGAAGTTTTCCAAGTCAGTGCGTGAGGCAGATGCGCTGGCGGCAACGCTCGTTAATGAAGCCACCGCCACCCTGCGTTTCGTTGAGATCAAAACGGCCGACGATATAGTGCTGTAACTTGGCATAAAGCTCAGGATGTGAAATAAATTAACTCCTAGGTTAATTTATTCGCCAAAACTAGAAAAAAAGGCCAAATTATCATCACTCTAATGCCCTGGCTCCCGTATCAAATGCACAATTAGCTACTAATAATATAGCAAACTAGAGTCGATGCGATGTCGATGAAATTGAGGATGTGCGATTCAACCATTTAGTTGTCATTGAACTGCAAAGCCGCCAGCCGCGCGTACACACCACCTTGCGCCACCAGCTCGGCGTGGGTGCCTTGCTCCACCAGCTTGGCGTGATCCAGCACGATGATGCGGTCGGCCTTTTGCACCGTGGCCAGGCGGTGCGCGATCACCAGCGTGGTGCGGCCCTGCATGGCGGATTCGAGCGCGGCTTGCACCATGCGCTCGCTTTCGGCATCCAGCGCGCTGGTGGCTTCGTCCAACAGCAGCAGCGGCGGGTTTTTCAGCATCGCACGGGCAATCGAGATGCGCTGGCGCTGCCCGCCCGAAAGCCGCACGCCGCGCTCGCCCAGAAAGGTGTTGTAGCCTTCCGGCAGGGCGGTGATGAAGCCATCGGCAAAGGCGGCTTTGGCGGCGTCGTACACGTCTTCGTCCGACGCGCCAGGCTTGCCGTAGCGGATATTCTCCAGCGCACTGGTTGAGAAAATCACTGCGTCTTGCGGCACGATACCCACGCGGTTGCGCAGATCGGTCAGGCTGATGTCCTTGATCGGTACGCCATCCAGCGCAATATTGGAGGCCCCGGCATCCGGGTCGTAAAACCGCAGCAGCAACTGAAACACCGTGCTCTTGCCTGCACCGCTTGGCCCCACCAGGGCAATCGTTTCGCCCGGTTTGACGCTGAGTGTGAAGTCATTCAACGCCGCCTGGCCAGGGCGCGACGGGTAATGAAAATTGACCTGCTCAAACGCCACCGCGCTGCCGCTGTGTACGCGGGGCAGGGCCAGCGGCTGCAAGGGCGAGGTAATGGGCGATTGGTTGGTCAACAGTTCCATCAAGCGCTCGGTGGCCCCGGCTGCGCGCAGCAGGTCGCCGTACACCTCGCCCAGCACCGCAAAGGCGCCGGCGAGGATGATCACGTAAACAACGGTTTGCCCCAGATGCCCGGCTGAAATGCTGCCCGCCATCACCGCCTGTGTGCCCTGGAACAGGCCCCACAGCAGCGCTGCCGATGTCGCAATGATGATGAAACCCACCAGCACCGAGCGCGCCGTGGTGCGGCGCACGGCGGTTTTGAAGGCGTTTTCGGTCGATGCATCAAAGCGCGCGGCCTCAAGCGATTCTGCGGTGAAGCTCTGCACCACTGGAATCGCGTTAAGCACCTCGGCCGCAATCGCGCTGGAATCGGCCATGCGATCCTGGCTTGCACGCGAGAGTTTGCGCACGCGCCGGCCAAACCACAGGCTGGGCACCACGATCATCACCAGCACCCCGAGCACCCACGACATCACGTAAGGATTAGTCCAGACCAAAATGCCCAGCGCCCCCACGCCCATCACCAAATTGCGCAGGCCCATGCTCAAGGATGAGCCCACCACCGTTTGCACCAGCGTGGTGTCGGCGGAAAGGCGCGACAGCACTTCGCCGGTTTGTGTGCGCTCAAAAAACTCGGGGCTTTGGCGCAGCACGTGGCTGTAAACGGCGTTGCGCAAATCAGCCGTGATGCGCTCGCCCAGCCAGCTCACCATGTAAAAGCGCGCTGCCGAAAACAGCCCCAGTGCGACCGCCACGCCAAACAGCGCCGCAAAGTGATCGCGCATGGCCATCACCTGCGCGCCCTTGTTGTTCACCACATCAGCCTTGACCAGTCCCCCGTCAATCAAGCTGCGCAACGCCAGCGGAAAAGCCAGCGTCGCCATCGCCGCCATCACCAGGAAAAAAACCGCCAGGGCGATGCGGCCCGCATAAGGTTTAAGGAACGGCAGCAGGCCGGACAGTGATTTGGGCGACTGTGCAGGTTTTCGCAGTGGCGCTTCGGTCGCAGGTGTGAGCGTGGCTTGGGCAGCGGTCATGGCGGATCAGTTGAAGGCAAAGCAGCGATTATCAACGTCACCGCCTCAGGCTACGGGGAGCCAAATCAAACGCAGATCAAACGCAGATCAAAGCCGCAGCGCCTTCGCATAGCCCGTCATTTCCAGGTAGCCGCGGCCAATGTGCCGACCACCGCCGTCAAACAGATCGCTCAAGCCTTCCCAGTAGATGGCACCGGTGGAGGCGCGGCTGTCCAGCTCTTGGTTGTTGATGACGGCTTTGACGGTGTAAAACTCGGTCGGAATGCGCAGGATCCATTCGACCGGGTAGGTGGCTTGGCTGATGGGGCTTTTCCAGGTTCGCTGGGGGCTGAACTTGGCGGCGTTGGGCGTGAACGCAAAAAACCGACCATCCGGTGCGCGCAGCGAGCCGCCGCCCCAGAACGAACGACCGTTGGCATCGCGCAGTTGAAATGCGGTCAACGCGCCACCGTCAAACAGGTTCATGCCGACCCAGTCCCAGCCCACCACGTCAGGATGCAGCAGCTCCTGGCTCCACTCGTGGTCGAGCCAGGCGGTACCTTGTACCGGCAGGTCTTTGTCGCCGATGGAGATCACACCTTCAGTTTTAAGCTGCGGCTCGGTGTAGTAATAGCTGGCGTTTTTGTCCTCAGGGCCTTTCTGCGACAGGCCATCAATGCCTTGCAGCATCACCGGATGTGTGGGTTTGAGCGTGAGCGAAATTCTGAAGCCATTGCCGTTGAGCTGGGCGATGTAGCCGTTGGCTGTGCGCTTGAGCGACCAATCCTTGATCTGCACGTCGGTGTCCGTCGTGCTGGCCCGCGCAATCTCAAAACCTTCGCGCGCAATGCGCTGGTCGTGCAGCAGTTTCTTGCCCTGCACATCCGTTACTGCGCCATGGGCAAAGATCAATTGCTTGGCCGCAAACTGTGACTTCATGCCTTGGGTGGCATCCACGCGAGAACGGAAAAACGTCACCTGAAAACCAAACTCACGGGCGCCCGATTTGGCATGCCCCGTCACGTACCACCACTCGGTTCGGAACTCCGGGTGGCTGCCAAAGTCACGCGGAAAGATGAGCTTTTTTTCGGGTAGGGCGTGCGTGCCGGAGCTCGCGGCAAGGCCAGCCAGCAAAAGAGCGCGGCGGTGAATGTTGAGTGGCTTCACTCCGAAATTTCTGCAATGAACTGCTGGGCCGAGCTGATGGCCTCGATGGCATCAAGTAACAGTGTGAAGTTTGCACCCATGGCTTTATTGTGGCTTGGATTATTCGTTGAGTGGAATCTGGGGTTTCCTTGAGATCAGATCATGGCTGACGGCTATTTACACCGAGTTTCATCTCAGAGAGTACTGCCGTCGAAACAGCTTGTTGTACTCAAACACGCGAATCACTTTGGTCGTTATCTTGGCCGACGCAGGATGCCTGGGATTGATCAGTGCGGCGTATTCTTCCGGCACGATGACCGATGGCACCCTCAAAATGGGTGATTGGTTTGAACGCAGCCACGCTGAGCCTGCTTCAATGTTGGCGCGACCTGCCGGGATGGATGCCCACGATGGCGACAAGTCTTGCGGATG
>JANOTE010000447.1:0-3345 GCA_031416195.1 Rhodoferax sp. | reverse complement strand
CGACGTTTGTTGCGAATGACCGTGTCGGTGGTTTTGAGTTGGCGGGCCAGGCGCCGGTCTGAAAAACCTTTTTGCTTCAAAGCGCGCAGCGTCGGTGCGTCGATGTCGTCCAGCGATTTAGTTTCAAGCTCAAGCTCGATCTTCACGATCTGCTCAATTTGCACCAAAAACCAGCGGTCGATTTTGGTCAGCGCAAACACTTCGTCGACGCTCAGGCCTTGCGCAAACGCATCACCCACATACCAGATCCGTTCAGGGCCGGGGGCACCTAGTTCTTTCTCCAGCACCTCACGGTCTTGTGTTTTTTCATTCATGCCATCTACGCCCACTTCCAGGCCGCGCAGGGCTTTCTGGAACGATTCCTGGAAGGTGCGGCCCATTGCCATCACCTCGCCGACCGACTTCATCTGCGTCGTCAAACGCGAATCCGCCATGGGGAATTTCTCAAACGCAAAACGCGGGATTTTGGTGACGACGTAATCGATGCTCGGCTCGAAGCTGGCAGGAGTGGCACCGCCTGTAATCTCATTGCGCAGTTCATCCAGCAGGTAGCCGCAAGCCAATTTGGCGGCGACCTTGGCGATGGGGAAACCGGTGGCTTTGGATGCCAGCGCGGATGAGCGCGACACACGCGGGTTCATCTCGATCACGACCATGCGGCCATCATCCGGGTTGATGGCGAACTGCACGTTGCTGCCGCCCGTATCCACACCAATCTCACGCAATACCGCAAGTGACGCGTTGCGCAGGATTTGATATTCCTTGTCAGTCAAAGTCTGAGCCGGGGCCACGGTGATCGAGTCGCCCGTGTGTACGCCCATCGGATCCAGATTCTCAATCGAGCAGACGATGATGCAGTTGTCCGCCTTGTCGCGCACGACTTCCATCTCGAACTCTTTCCAGCCCAAGAGTGATTCTTCAATCAACAACTCGTTGGTGGGCGATGCCTCCAGGCCGCGTTTGCAAATCGTCTCAAACTCTTCCGAGTTGTAGGCAATGCCGCCGCCCGTGCCACCCAAGGTGAAGCTGGGGCGAATGACGGTGGGGAAGCCCAGCTTCTTTTGCGCAACCCAGGCCTCGTCCATGTTGTGCGCGATGCCCGAGCGCGCCGAGCCTAACCCAATTTTGGTCATCGCGTCTTTGAACTTCAGGCGGTCTTCGGCCTTGTCAATCGCTTCAGGTGTCGCGCCGATCAGCTCAATCGCTTTGCCCGTGGCCGCGCCTTTGTATTTGTCCAGCACGCCGTTGTGCCACAAGTCCAGCGCGCAATTAAGCGCCGTCTGGCCGCCCATGGTCGGCAAAATTGCATCAGGCTTTTCTTTGGCGATGATTTTCTCGACTGTCTGCCAGGTGATCGGCTCGATGTAAGTCACATCGGCCGTGGCCGGGTCGGTCATGATCGTCGCTGGGTTGCTATTGATCAAGATGACCTTGTAGCCCTCCTCCCGCAGCGCCTTGCAAGCCTGCACGCCGGAATAATCGAACTCGCAAGCCTGGCCAATGATGATCGGGCCCGCGCCGATGATGAGGATGGATTTAATGTCTGTACGTTTTGGCATGTTATGGCGCCTCCATCAGTTTGATGAAGCGATCAAATAGATAGCTGATGTCGTGCGGCCCGGGTGACGCTTCGGGGTGGCCCTGGAAGCAAAAGGCGGGTTTGTCGGTGCGCTGTAGGCCTTGCAGGGTGTTGTCGAACAGACTGACGTGAGTGGCGCGCAGGTTGGGCGGCAGCGTTTTTTCATCGACCGCGAAGCCGTGGTTTTGGCTGGTGATGCTGACGCGGCCACTGTCCAGGTCTTTGACTGGGTGATTCGCGCCGTGGTGGCCAAATTTCATCTTGAAGGTTTTGGCACCGCTGGCCAGGGCCATGATTTGGTGGCCCAGGCAGATGCCGAAGGTGGGGATGCCGGACTCGATCAGCTCCCGCGTGGCGGCAATGGCGTAGTCGCAGGGCTCGGGGTCGCCGGGGCCGTTGGAGAGGAAGATGCCATCGGGTTTGTACTTGAGCGCATCCGCTGCAGAGGTTTGCGCGGGAACCACCGTCACTTTGCAGCCGCGCTGGGACAACATGCGCAGGATGTTGAATTTCATTCCGAAGTCGAACGCCACGACGTGAAACTTCGCCTGCGCCTGCTCGCCGTAGCCGGGCTGCCCGCTCAATTCAGGATGCGCCAACTGCCATTCGGTTTCAGCCCAGTCGTAGGGTTCGGTAACGCTGACCACTTTCGCCAAATCAAGGCCATTCATCGACGGCACAGCCTTGGCAGCGCAAACCGCTTGATCGATCAACGCCTGCGTGACAGACTGGCCCGCCGCCAGCGCCATGATGCAGCCGTTTTGCGCGCCGAGCGTGCGCAGGTGGCGGGTGAGCTTGCGGGTGTCGATGTTGGCGATGGCGACTGTGCCTTCGCGCACGAGGTAGTCACTCAGCGTCTGGGTGTGGCGAAAGTTGGAGGCAATCAGCGGCAAGTCGCGAATGATGAGCCCGGCGGCGAACACTTTGCGGGACTCCACATCCTGCAAATTCACGCCGTAGTTGCCAATGTGCGGATAGGTGAGAGTAACGATCTGCTGGCAATAGCTCGGGTCTGTCAGGATTTCCTGATAACCCGTCATTGACGTGTTGAAAACGACTTCACCGACGGTGGAGCCTACTGCGCCGATGGAATTGCCGATGTAGATGTTGCCATCAGCGAGGGCCAAAATAGCTTGCGGGGAGTTTCCCTTGAGAGACAAAAGCACTGGGTTCTCCGAATGATGACGGTGGAGCCCAAGCGGTCACAAGCTAAAACCAGTGTCTTCCTATCATTGGCAGGAAGCAGGCTTGACTTGGGTGCTGATGTTGAGGGTTTTGGCTTGTGCTTCGCTTGGGGCGAATGTGATTTGGAAAGCCACTGATTATAACTTGAGCAAAGTTTGCCGAGCCGCCCTGCGCAGGCCGCGAATCTTGTCCACACTCATTAATTTACCACAAATGTGGCATAAAAACCAAAAAAGTTAACTCCCGGGTTAATTTTATGAATTTTGCGTGATTTTTTGCGTGATTATTAACAAAAAAGCACTCTAGCCCACGTAAAACATTCACAATTAGCTACTAATTTAATAGCTTTAGAGCGCTGCAATGGATGGTTGAGGCATTTGGACAGCGCTGGCATGCAGGCAAATGGCGGCGGCAGCAGCGACGTTCAGGGACTCTTCACCGCCAGGCTGGCCAATGCGCACAGCCAGCGCGGCGCGCTGCATCAGCGCCTCACAAACGCCCTGCCCTTCATGGCCCATGACCCACGCGCACGGTTGGGGCAGCGACTGTTGATGCAGCAGTTGCCCTTGGTGCGAACTGGT
>JANOTE010000446.1:0-3420 GCA_031416195.1 Rhodoferax sp. | reverse complement strand
TCGGCATTGGTGCAGTCGATGGTGAAAAAGCTCGGCCTGCAAATCACCCAAGGCCTGGTGGGCAAAAGCGCCTCTCGCTTCCTGCCCATCATCGGCGCGGTGGGCGTGGGCGCCTACGCTTACTACGACACCACCCAGGTCGCCAAAACGGCGATAGAGCTGTTCTCCAAAGAGATCATGCAAGGCGCAGAGGTGGTGGATGGCATTGTTGAAGACGTGGTAGATGCCCCCTGAACGCAAGCGCCTGGCGCTTGGGCTGCTGCTCTCCCTGTTGTTCCATGCGTTGCTGTTGAGCCTGACTTTTGCGGGCCAAGGCCTCGGGCTCCCAGGCTTCAGCCTGCCCTGGCAGAATCGACGGGTGGAGGTACACGATCTTCGCGTTGCAATCCTTCCCGCACCGGCTCCCACCACAGAGCCTTTGCAGAGCGCAGCGAAAGCAACGCTTGCGCAGCCTGCTGGCGCAGAGCCTGCAATGCTGACTGTCGTGTCCCGTGCGCCGCCCGCGCCATCTGCGCAACCCGAGCCACCTTTGAAGTTGACGCCCGCAGCGCGCGTCGTGCCGATCAAACCCAAAAAAGCGATCAGACCCAAGCCAGTCGAAGCAGTTACCGCGTCCCTTGCCCAAGTGCCCGCGCCTGATCCGTCACCCGCCGAACAGGCAGATCAAAGTGCGCCTGCGCCCACGGCCAACCCAACACCTGCTGCCACCCCGATTCAAGACGTGATGGCCGTGGCGCAGTCCAACCAGGCCACCTGGGCCGTGCCCCCCGCACCCGAGATCACCGAGGTGCCCGTACCCGAGCTACCCGAGTTACCTGCAATACCTGCGATTCCAACACCCGTCACCGCCGTCGCGCCAACTGCTACAAGCTCGCAGATCGCAGCGCCGTTGCCATCACCTCGCGCTGATGTCGATGCAAAGCAAGAGCGAGCCCGGGAATTGGCCGAGTTGGATCGTGCCAAGCAGGATGCACAGCGGCAAGCCCAGCAGTTGGAAGTTGAGCGTCAGGAAGTCGCAAAACAGACCGTGGCACAGCAACAAACGCAACGCCAGGAGGCGGATCGCCAGGAAGCGGCACGGGTCGAAGCTGCGAGGGTCGAAAGTGAGCGCCAAGAGGCTGCGCGCCAGGAAGCAGAACGCCAGACTGCGGCTCGACAAGAGACCACCCGACAGGACTCTGCCCGCCAGGACGTAGCGCGCGCGCAGGCGGCGCGGCTTGCAGACAAGCAAGCAGAGGCAGACAAGCGCGAAGAAAGGCTGCGCGCGATAGGGCGCCAGCTTAACGAGGAAGCCGACCGGCGCGACGCACGAGAGGCACGTGAGGCGGCGGCGCTTCGGTCAACCTCGGCCAGCACCGTGCGCCGAGGCAGGCTCTTCGGCCGCAGCGACTCCAATGCAGAACTCATCCTGTACGCCGAAGCCTGGAGCCGCAAGATCCAGCTCAATATGACCTTCGACATGATTCGCGAAGCCGTCAAGCAGCCCCACGCTGACCCGCTGGTAACGGTGGCCATTCGAAGCGACGGATCAGTCGAGGCGATAACCTTCGTGCGCTCAAGCGGCGTACCCGCCATCGACGAAGCCATCCGCCGCATCGTGCAAAGCCAAGCCAATTACCAGGCGTTCTCGCCCGTCCTGCTCCTTGACTACGACGTCGTCGAAATACGCCGCACCTGGCATTTTGATATGGCGGTACGGTTGTATTGAGGAAACCAGGCGTAGCGCGAGGCTCAAAACCTGCACAGAGTTACACTTACCACAATTGTAGTAAAAATAGACGCTTTTGAGCGCTTTTTGACGACTTTCAATGGTTTTTGGGCATATTACGGATATTTTAAGCCTCTAGCTCTCGAATAATATATACAGTTTGCTATATATAACATAGCATAACATTAAACAACATTTCATCGCCAACTTCCAACGCCATCAGCCGCCGTTACACGCGCGCTGCAAGTTCCCAGCACGATGGGCAATCCGAATATCAACGCCCCGATCCGGCTGATTCAGCGCTGCGCCGCAAATGATCATGGTCGCTGAGGTGGCCGTCAGTAAATGCCATATCCAATGCAGCCCGATGGGGAATGCCGAACACAGGTACAGATCCCAGGACCGCACCAGCAGCGCGGCGACGTAAGCAACGCAGGCCAGAAGCAGATAGTTCGCCACGGGTGATCGACGCCGCTTCAGGATGATGCCGAAGCTGAGCAACATCAATACCGCCGGCACATGGGTAATGCCACCGCCCAACAAGCCCTGGTTTACGTTTTGTATCCACAGTTGGCGGACTAAAAAGAAGGCGACCAGCAGCGCAACCGTACTCGTTGGCCTAAGCCCCAGATAGCGAAGGCAGACTTAGGCAAGCGCCGCCAAGCCAAAGATTTGAATGGGCACCAAATCAATCAGCAGAGTTGCAGGATTCGGGTGACTGTGGAAGATAAAACTCCCGACCCCGATTGACGCAGCCAACGCGAAGAGGAGCAATTGCCAAGGGTCGCGACTTGGACTTGAACGCCAAAACCGCAAAGCCAGGACTGCCCCAAACACAAAGCCTAAGTTGGAGAGTGAATTGAGTGGTTCACCCCAGAACCCGGGCCCGAATCGGCCGCAGTAATACCCGATGTGTGTGACCGCGGTAGAGGGTGTCATGTGCGCGTGTGATGGTGTCTAACGAACAACGTTCATCCGCCGCGCCGCGATGCAAGTCAAGTCAAGTTATTGGTTCGGCAATTTGGGGCACCACATTCGCCCGCCCCAGCACCTCTGGGCTGTGATCCAAGAAGTAATCTGGGATTGGCTCGTCACCCGCCCGATAGAACGAAGCCAGCGCGTCTTTCGAAATGGTGACTGGTAGGTCATCGTGGATCAGCAAATAGTCCGTGAAGTTGTGGTCAGCGTCGTAGACCCGAAAAAAGTAGTGTCCGTCTACCGCGCTTCGGCACAAAACTCCGCTCACGCCATTCGCGCTGCCAAGGCACTGGACTGTCGGTTCGTCAAGTCTCGGCTCGGTTGAGTCTTCCTCGTCGCTCCACCGAATGCGCTTGCCTTTAAGGGCCGGTGCCAGCATGCCTGCAACCTCATCCACGCTGCGTTTGGGGGCTACAGCTTTCATCACAGCCTCACCTCCGCGCACCTCCCAACACACGGGGTCGGATGCTGAGATATGCAAAGCAGCCAACATCGCAGGCGGCACGGTAATGGTCAGAGTGGATTCGATGTTTTGCATGGTGGTTCACTCAGAGGAAGTCGAGTGTGCAATTTTAAGTGCATGGGCCAACACATCCAACCAGACGCGAACCGAAAAATCGGCAGCCGGGCGGCCAAATTGGGGTCAGCAACTGTCTTAAAAGTCAAGCGCCTTGATGGACGATTCCATGCAACGCGTTGTTGAACGGGAGGCTATCACGCACCATTGCATTGAG
>JANOTE010000445.1:0-8828 GCA_031416195.1 Rhodoferax sp. | reverse complement strand
GTAACCTTGCTCAAGTCTTCCTGAACAATCGCCGACAGCGGTTTGATCCACGTGTTGAACTGTTGCTCCGGCAACTCCAGCGCCAGTTGATCCACGCAGGTTTGCCAAAGACTTCCACCCGGGCTGTGACTTGACGACGGCATTAGAGCCCCGCTGTCAGCCGAGTGCGGTAGGTCATTCATGGTGCGTGCAAAATCTGTGGACAGTTTTCGGAATTGGGCGTTTTCATTGTAACTTATCAAAATGTTATCCACATAAATCCCCAGTAAAATTGAGATATGGGCGCAATAAAATTAGACAGGGTGACGCTCAACGCCATGACCCGCATCAGAACGGCCTCACCGAAAGGTTGCCGAATTCGCGAAATTTGGCGATAATGGAGAGCTTGCCTGTAAGGCTGACCCTGATTATTGGATTTCAAAAATGAAACGCACTTACCAACCTTCAAAAATTCGGCGCGCGCGCACTCACGGCTTTTTGATTCGCATGAAGACTCGCGGTGGTCGAGCCGTGATCAACGCGAGGCGTGCCAAAGGCCGCAAGCGTCTCGCGGTCTAACCTCTTTGAATTTGGGCGGGTCGTTTTAAGCAGCTTGAGGCGAGATAGGCCAGCCCACCAAACGTCTGTTCTTGCGTCCGACCAACAGGTTTGGAAAGTAGTGCAGCGACTCAAGTCACGCGCCGAATTTCAGGCGGTATTAGCGGGTCGCATTGTTTCCAAGACGGCTCACTTTGCGTTGCACCAGCTAGCGACGTTTGCGGGTGGCCCTAAAACGGGGGCCTTTGGTTGCGCGGACACCTGGCTGGGCGCTATGGTTCCCAAGCGCTGGGCCAAGAGAGCCGTTACTCGAAATATGATCAAGCGACAGGTCTACACCGTTCTTTCTCACATTGAGCTGCCACAAGCCGCCTATGTAGTTCGACTTCGACGCGACTTTAGCAAAATCCAATTTGTGAGCGCGAACTCCGCAGTCCTGAGATCCACAGTGCGACAAGAGTTGCATCAGCTTATTGGAGCGGCCCACACGTGGGAGCATCAGCAGCAGTCGGTTCCAGGTTCCAGACCGTCGAGACAGGCTGTGCCGTGAAGGTCAAACGCATCTTGATCGGGTTCGTTCAAGCGTATCGGCTTTTGTTGAGTCCATGGCTCGGCTCGGCGTGTCGCTTTGCGCCCACATGCTCGCTCTACAGCATCGAGGCGCTTGAGCGGCATGGTGCCGCTGCCGGCAGCTATTTGACGCTGTCGCGTCTGGCACGCTGCCAGCCTTGGTGTGTGGGCGGACATGATCCAGTTCCGCTTCAGCGCCCGCGCCTTTTTTCTCGCCTTTTTTCCCCTCCTTCTCAAAAATCCTCTTCATGAACGACATTCGGCGCACCATTCTGTGGGTGATTTTTGGATTTTCCATGGTACTTTTGTGGGATCAGTGGCAGGTTTACAAGGGTCAGAAAGCGACTTTTTTCCCGAGTCCGGCTAAATCCACAGCGCCAGCGAACGGGACCACTGCAACTCCGGCAACCGGCTCCGGCGTGCCCGTGGCCACCAGTGCGGCTACAGGCAGTGCAATCGGCGCAAACAGCCCAGCGCTGCCCGCGCCAGGTGCCACGCCAGCCACCTTGGTCGGGCGGGAGCGCCTCGTCCTGACCACCGATGTGCTCAAGATGACGTTTGACACCGAAGGTGGTTCGGTCGTCCAGACTGAATTTCTCAAACATATCGACATGGCTGACAAGGCGAAGAACTTTGTGCTGCTCGATGAAAGCAAGGAGCGCAGCTATCTGGCGCAGACGGGCTTGATCGCAGGCGTGGCTGGGGGCAGCTTCCCAACCCACAAAGTGCTGATGACGCCGAGCACTGGCGAGCGTGTACTCAAAGACGGCAGCAATCAGTTGACCATCAAGTTCGAATCGCCCGAGCAGAGCGGCGTGAAGCTGATCAAAACCTATACGCTCGCGCGCGGCTCCTACGCAGTGGCAGTCAAGCATGAGGTGGTAAACAACGCCAGTTCAGCGGTGTCGCCACAGCTTTACCTGCAACTGGTGCGCGATGGCAACAAGCCGCCGGGCGAGTCGTCTTTCTATTCCACTTTTACCGGGCCAGCGATCTACACCGAAGCGCAAAAGTACCAGAAAGTAGAGTTTTCAGACATCGAGAAGAACAAGGTGGAGATTGAAAAACAGGCCTCGAATGGCTATGTCGCAATGGTGCAGCATTACTTTGCCAGCGCCTGGCTATTGGGTGATGGCATCAAGCGCGACCTGTTCATGCGCAAGGTCGACACCAACCTTTATTCGGTCGGCATGATCACGCCAATGGACAGCATCGCGCCCGGAACCCGCAAAACTATCGAGTCCATACTGTTTGTGGGGCCGCAGGTGGAGAAGGCGATGGAAACGTTGACACCCGGCCTGGAGTTGGTGAAGGACTATGGGTGGCTGACGGTGCTTGCCAAGCCCCTGTACTGGCTGCTGGACAAGTTGCATGGTTTCATCGGCAATTGGGGCTGGTCGATTGTGGCCTTGGTGGTGCTGCTCAAAATTGCTTTTTACTGGCTCAATGCCAAGGCCTATGCCAGCATGGCCAAGATGAAAGCGGTGAATCCCAAAATCACCGAGATGCGGGAGCGGCTTAAAGACAACCCCCAGCAGATGCAGCAGGAAATGATGCGGATTTACCGGGAAGAAAAAGTTAACCCGATGGGCGGCTGCTTCCCCATCATGGTTCAAATACCCGTGTTCATCGCCCTGTATTGGGTGCTTCTGTCCAGCGTGGAGATGCGCAACGCGCCTTGGGCACTGTGGATTCACGACTTGTCGTCGCCGGATCCTTACTATGTGCTGCCTTTGGTGATGACACTCACCACCATGCTGCAAACCGCGCTGAACCCCGCGCCGCCAGACCCGATGCAAGCGAAGCTGATGTGGTTCATGCCACTGGCGTTTTCAATCATGTTTTTCTTCTTCCCCTCGGGCTTGGTGCTGTACTGGATCACCAACAACATTTTGTCGATTGCCCAGCAGTGGATCATCAATACCCGCATGGGTGTACCGCCACAGTTCAATTTGCCAAAGTTCAAGTAAGCCGCGCCGCAGTACGGCGTAACCAGACGATTCGCGTGCCGTGCTTTCCCGTCAACAAGACCCCATCGTCGCCATTGCCACAGCACCCGGCAGGGGTGCTGTAGGCATTGTTCGGGTGTCAGGGCCGACGGTTGTGCCGCTGGTTCTCGCGCTGTGCGGTCGAGCGTTGGAGCCCCGTGTCGCCAGTTACCTTGCGATCCGGTCGAGCGATGGGGGCCTGATCGACAAGGGGCTCGCCCTGCACTTCCCGGCACCCCACTCCTACACCGGCGAAGATGTGCTGGAGCTTCAGATTCACGGCGGATCGGTGGTTTTGCAATTGCTGCTGGATCGTGTTCTGGAGGCGGGCCAGGCGATAAACCTACAAACGGATTTGCCCACCCTGCCCGGAATTCGCCTGGCGGCACCAGGTGAATTTACCCAGCGCGCGTTTCTGAACGGCAAGATGGATCTGGTGCAAGCCGAGGCGATTGCCGATCTGATCGATGCCAGCACCGAGGCGGCGGCGCGCGGTGCCAGTCGCTCATTGGTGGGTGAGTTCTCCAGAGAAATCGGCGACATCAAAACCGCCCTGGTTCGTCTGCGCATGCTGGTGGAGGCGACGCTCGATTTCCCCGAGGAAGACATTGACTTCCTGCAACAGGCCGATGCGCGCGGGCAACTCCAGGCGCTACAGGAATCGGTGGCGCAGGTGATGCGCAAGACACACCAGGGTGCGCTCTTGCGTGACGGAATCAAGGTGGTGATCGCTGGGCAGCCCAATGCGGGCAAGTCATCGCTTTTGAATGCGCTGGCCGGTGCAGAGCTGGCCATCGTGACACCGATTGCGGGAACGACACGCGACAAAATTCAGCAGACGATCCAGATCAACGGCGTGCCGGTGCATGTGGTGGATACGGCGGGGCTGCGTGACAGCACAGAGGTGGTTGAAAAACTGGGTGTCCAGCGCGCCTGGGAGGAAATTGGCGGTGCCGATGCCATTGTTTTTCTTCATGACCTGACCCGGATGGACGCGGCTGACTATGCGCTCGCAGACCAGCGGATTCGCGCAGAATTGAGCCAGCGATTGGCCGCAAGCGTTCCCGTCATTGATGTCTGGAACAAGGCCGATATCGGAACCTGTGAATCGCATCTTCCTGGCCAAGCTTTGCTGTTATCGGCCAAAACGGGCACCGGGTTGGCGCAACTGCGCGCCACGCTCCTTCAGATAGCCGGTTGGCAGGCGGGTGCTGAGGGCACCTACATCGCGCGCGCGCGCCACGTTCGGGCGTTGGACGGGGTGGCGCTGCATTTGGCGGCGGCAAGTCAACACGGGTTGCAAACGCCCCAAGCCTTGGACTTGCTGGCGGAGGAGCTGCGTTTGGGACAAAATGCGCTTGGCGAAATCTTGGGCGAGTTCACGTCAGACCAGCTTTTGAGCGTGATTTTCTCCAGTTTCTGCATTGGAAAGTAGTGGGTGATCGTTGTCCCAAGAGCGGGGCAAATCTCACCCGATGATTTTTTGACCGAGCCGCATCGCATTGCCAGCCAGTCAAAATACAGTTATCGTGCAAAACCTATGAACGCAATCTTTTCGCAGGCCAACCTGCCACCGACTCACAACGTCAGAGGCTTGATCGACGCGGTCACCCACAACATGGTCGAGGACTCCCTTGGCAAGGCGCTTACGTCGCTTCAATGGGAGGCGATGGCCCCCTTTTTGCAGCCGTTTTCATTGGCACAAAGCCAGATGCTGATTGCGCAGGGCTCATTGGACAGAACGCTGTATTTTCTGGAGTCAGGCAGTCTCAGCGTTCATTACGAAGACGAAGTAGGCCGTGTCCACTTGGCCATTGTGCAGGCTGGCAATGCGGTGGGGGAAGGCGGTTTTTTCTCGCATATGCCGCGCAATGCGACGGTGCAGGCGGTGAGCGACTGCAAGCTGTGGAATTTGACCTATCTGCGGTTTGTTGATATGTCCCAAAAGCTGCCGCGCGTGGCCTTGGCGCTGTCGTTGGCGTTAGGCGCGATAATCTCCAGACGCATGGTTGACCGGCGCAAACGCGTTTCGGTGACCTGATCCTGACCTGCTTTTTTAAACCCTGATTGAGTCTATTCGTTCTCGTTGTCTTCGATTATTGCCAGTAGCCGTGCTGATTCAACCGTTATGTCGCTGTTCAATTGGTTTTCAAAAAAAAAGTCGCCCAAATCGGCCTTAAGTATCCATCAAAAGCCAGTTCAGTTCGCGGGCGGCTTGAGCACCAGTGCTGATGCTGGCACGCCTGCGTCCCACCCAGAGGCATCAAGCCATCGCCGGGCAGAGCGGGTTGAGCGGCGCGAGCAGCTCTACGGCGTGGTGCGCAACGCGATGACGCGGGCGGGCGTTTTGTCGGCCAGCTACAAGTTTAAAGTGCTTTCGCTGGACTCGCGCGGCGGCAGCTATTTGATCATGACGGATTTGTCCAGCCAAGCGGAAATCGACGCACAAAGAATGGCCGAAATTGAGTCCTTGATTGCTCAAACCGCCAAAAGCCGCCATGAGATTCTGGTGGCAGCGGTTTATTGGCGCTTGAGTGACCATGTGACGGCCGGGCTGTCGGCAAAGTCTCTGCCGCAAGCGGCGGCACCCGCGCCGGCGTCCATTGCACAGGATCAGCCGGAGGTGGTCGACCTGAACGAAATGCTGGCCTTTAAAAGTGCCTTTGCGGCGGTTGCGGTCGCAACACCCCTGTCGGCTTCGGGCGAAATTCTTAAATCAAAACGGCGCAACCCCAACCCACCACCCCAGTTTGAAAACACCGAGATACTGGGCGGGGACGATCGCGTTCCACTGGGTGCTACTCAATATGGCGAACTGAACTGACGGTTTTGGCAACCGTGTCTCAGGCAACTGGCGTGGAGCGTAGGCTGTTCAGTGCCCCGCAAAGTCAACCAGTGTGAAGAGTTCCAAGCCGCTTTGGCGAAGTTTTTGTGACCCACCCAGCTCGGGCAGATCAACGATGGCGGCACCCTCCATCACGCTGGCCCCCAACTTCTCCAGCAACTTCTTTCCCGCCATCATGGTGCCGCCGGTGGCAATCAGGTCATCAATCAGCAGCACGCGCTGGCCCGGTTTGACGGCATCGGTATGCAGCTCCACCGTGGCGCTGCCGTATTCTAGCTCGTAGGTCTCTTCAACCGTCGTGAAGGGCAATTTGCCTTTTTTGCGAATCGGCACAAAACCGACGTTAAGTTCATAAGCCACCACAGCACCCAGAATGAAGCCCCGTGCATCCAGCCCGGCCACCACATCCGGGCGCATGGGCGATTCCATGTACCGGTGTACAAATGCATCAATCAAAACCCGAAACACCTTGGCGTTTTGCAGCAACGGCGTGATATCGCGAAACTGCACGCCCGGTGCAGGCCAATCCGGCACAGTCCGAATGTTGTCGCGAAGGTACTGGCTGACGGTGAGGTTTTGCATGGCGTAGGGTGTATCAACAGGGCAAGCAGGCGGCTGATGGATGGGTGAGACGAATTGCGGGCGGACGATACGCTCAAACCCCTTCGAGCAAGCGTTGTTCGGCCAGGGCCAAGGTCTCAGCCTTGCCCGACAATACCAGTGTATCGCCGCCCTCCAACACCAAATCATCCTTCGGTGCGGATATCCGCCCGCTGCTGCGATGCAGGCTCACGACGCGAACACCGAGGGACTGCAAGGCAAACTGCCCAATCGATTGCCCAACCGACTTGGCCTCGGCGGGCAGCGTCGTCGTCGCCAGCCGCTCATGGTGAATTTCGTCGGCAGAGTCATCATCCGCCCCGTGAAAAAACCCTTTGAGCAGGTTGTAGCGGGCATCGCGCTGGTCTTGCACGATGCGAATCACCCGGCGCATGGGCACGCCCACCAGCGCCAGCGCGTGGCTGGCCAGCATCAGCGAGCCTTCGATCGCCTCCGGCACCACTTCGGTCGCGCCGGCTTTTTGCAGCGCTTGCAGGTCATGGTCATCCTGCGTGCGCACAATCACCGGAACCTGCGGCGCGTGGCTGCGGATATTCGCCAGCACCTTCATCGCGCCGGGTACCTCCAGGTAAGTAATCACGACGGCACTGGCGCGGGCCAGGCCCGCGGCCATCAGTGCCTGCAAACGCGCGGCATCTCCAAACACCACCGAGTCGCCGGCGGCGGCGGCCTGGCGCACCCGGTCTGGGTCCAGATCCAGCGCCATGTACGGAATGTTCTGCGCCTCCAGCAAGCGTGCCAGATTCTGTCCGCAGCGCCCGTATCCGCAAATGATCACGTGCTTGTTGGCATTGATGGACTTGCGTGCGATGTTTGTCATCTGCAGCGACTGCTGCAGCCACTCGCCACTGACGAACTTCATCACGATGCGATTCGAATACATGACGATGAAAGGCGTGGCCAGCATCGACAGCACCATGCTCGCCAAAATCGGGTTCAGCAGCTGTGGCGGCACCAGGCTATTTTGCTGGGCCAGCGTCAAAAGTACAAAACCAAATTCACCCGCCTGGGCCAAGTACAGCCCGGTGCGCAATGAAACGCCCGGTGTCGCGCCAGAGCCGATTGCCAGCAAGGTCACCAAAGCGGCCTTGAACAGCACCGGCAGCGTCAAAAGCAGCAGCACCAAGGGCCAGCGCTCCAGCACCAGGCGCCAGTCCAGCAGCATGCCGATGGAGATGAAAAACAGGCCCAGCAACACGTCGTGAAACGGGCGGATGTCAGTCTCCACCTGGTGCTTGTATTGAGTCTCCGAGATCAGCATGCCGGCAATGAACGCACCCAGTGCCAAGCTCAAGCCCGCCTGCTCGGTCAACCAGGCCAGCCCCAGCGTCACCAACAGCAGATTTAAAACAAACAACTCTTCGCTCTTGCGCCGTGCCACCAAAGTCAGCCACCAGCGCATCACGCGTTGGCCGCCCACCAGCAAAATGGTGATCAACACCGTGGCCTTGAGCGCGGCCACCCCCAGCGCCATCAGCAAATCCTCGCCCGAGGCGCCCAGCGCCGGAATCAGCACCAGCAACGGCACCACCGCCAAGTCCTGAAACAGCAACACGCCCATCACCCGCTTGCCGTGCTCAGACTCCATCTCCAGCCGCTCTGACATCAGCTTGACCAGGATCGCGGTGCTGCTCATCGACAGCGCGCTGGACAGCGCCAGCGCCGTCTGCCAGCTCATGCCCCACTGTTTTGGAGCCAGTGCTGCCAGTGTGAGGGAGGCCGCCGTGGTCAACACAATCGTCAACACCACCTGAAACAGGCCCAGCCCAAACACATGCTGGCGCATTGCGCGCAGCTTGGGCAGGTTGAACTCCAGCCCGATGACGAACATCAAAAACACCACGCCGAACTCACCCAGATGGCGCACCGCCGTCGAGTTCTCGGCCAGCGCCAGCGCATTCGGGCCGATTACCACGCCCACCGCCAGATAGCCCAGCATCGGCGGCAGCTTCAGCGAGCGGCAGGCCACCACGCCCAGCACAGCGGCAAAGAGATACATCAGCGTGAGTTCGAGCGCATTCATTGAGACAGTCCTGCGCGAATCCTAGCAAGATATTTCAAGCCGTTGGTATAGCGGGATCGCAAGAGACCGAGTTTGATCTCACTTCGGAGGAATCTCTGATTGTTACTACAATTGTGGTAAAAATAACGTCAAAATGGTCTTTTTCAGGCTTCAAAGCTGATTTTCATCAAATTATAGATGAAATATACCTGTAGCTCCCGTATTATATGCACATTAAGCTATATATATAATAGCATATTGAAAT
>JANOTE010000444.1:0-7031 GCA_031416195.1 Rhodoferax sp. | reverse complement strand
CGATGGTCTGCACCAGCAGCCAGCCGGTCTTTGTCTTGAACGCATCGCTCGGCGCGGTGGCAAAGCCCCGGTTACCTTGCGGAATTCGATCAGGCTTGCGCACCGCCTGCTCGATAAGAAGGCCGTTGGTTTGAATCACGGCTGAGCGCAACAGTGAGCCTTCCACCAATTGCCCACGCCCGGTTTTCTCGCGCGACCACAGCGCGGCCAATGCGCCCATCGCGCAGGCCTGTGCCGTGGAGAAATCAACATAGGTCGTGACAGCGCGGCGTGGAGCATCGGGCTCACCGGTCATGTACATGGCCCCGCTCATGGCCTGGCCCACGCCATCAAAACCGGGGTGCGCGCTCCACGGCCCGCCACTGCCAAATGCGGTGACAACCACCAGCACCGCGCGCGGGTTAAGTTGAGAAACGGTGTCGTAATCCAAGCCCAAATGTTTCAAGGTGGCCGGCGGCAGATTGGCCACCACTACGTCTGCCGTCCTGATCAATTGGCGAACGATCTCTCGACCCGCAGCACTTGCCAAGTCAAGCGTAAGGCAGCGTTTGTTGCGGTTCACCTGTAAATACAGCCCACCCTCACCCGTATCGGCCACGTGCGGAATGTATCGGTCTTCACCACCCTCAACCCGCTCAACGCGAATCACATCCGCACCGTGGTCACCCAGGAGCGCGGCGCAGTAAGGGCCAGCGATGAAGCGGCCAAAGTCCAGCACGCGAAATCCTTTGAGCAAGCTCATAGCGCATCCCTGATGTCGGCCACTGGGTTGTTGCCAAAGTTGGGATGCCCCAAGTAGGCGAGCAGGCTCCTGGCAGCATCAGCAGGTGTGCTGAGCTGAGCTTGCGTCTTCATGTCGACGAAGCGGCTGTGGTCTGGAAAGGACGCGGCATTGCTGTTGCGCAGGTGGGTCTGCATGTCGGTATCGATCACACCGGGTGCCAGCGAGCATACTTTGGCACCATTGGGCTTACGGGCTTCTTCCAGCGCCAGGCAGCGGGTGAAGTGATCCATACCCGCCTTGGTTGCACTGTAGATGGCTTGCGATGCCATCGGCCTGCGGCCGTTGCCTGATGAGATGTTGAGCACTTTTCGAGTGATGGGCTGTGCTGTGGCAAGCTGCCAGTTTTCTGTGGATTTCAAGAACGCTGCGGTGAGTTGCAGCGGTGCTTCAAGCCCCACACGCATGGCCTGCGCCAGCTCTGTCGGGTTGGCTTCGCTCAATGGGACGATCCGGGGTAGCAGCGCGGCGTTATTGATCAACGTGGCACTTTGGAACGCGCCCGGCTTGCGGCTGGCCAGCCACTGGCTGAGCATGGCTGCCGCTTCAATTGTGTGGTCCAAATTCAAAGGCCACTGCTCCAGGCTGACTTGCGCAGCGCGGGCAGAGTCTGCCAGGCCAGGATTGATCTGGCGCGAAATGCACAGCAGCGAGTTGCCTGGCTTGAGCAATTGCGTTGCAATGGCAAGGCCCATACCGCGCGAGGCGCCGGTGATGATGTAGAGTTGGTCGTTCATGGGTGCTATCAAAAAGGTGAGGGGCTGTCAAACTGCATGACCTGGCCTGTTGTTGGATGCGCCAGTATCAAACTGCTGGCATGAAGAAGCAATCGCCCAGAGCGTTGTTGTACCTTAATTGGCGCGTAAAGTGTGTCGCCCAGGATCGGATGGCCGATGGCGCACAGGTGTACGCGCAGTTGGTGCGAGCGACCGGTTTCCGGGGCGAGCACAAGGCGGGTAAACGGTGCGCTTCGATCAAAGTCAATGCTGTTCGCGGGGGGCGGATAGGGGTCAATTTGCCAGCGGGTGACACTCGGTTTGCCCGTTGCCACATCAATATGGCGCAGCGGGCGGTGAGGCCAATCCAGCGCGATCGGCAGGTCGATCACGCCCCATTCGCTTTGCGGTGGGTCCACGATGCCGTTGACCACAGCACAGTAGCGTTTGGTCACCTCGCGGTTGGCAAAGGCAATGCTCAATCTGCGCTGCGCTTCAGCGTCCCGCGCCATCAGAATCAACCCAGAAGTTGCCATGTCCAGCCGGTGCACGACCAAGGCATCTGCATATTCGGCCTGGACGCGACTGCTCAAACAATCCTGTTTATCCGCACCTTTTCCGGGCACTGACAGCAGACCCGATGGCTTGTCCAGCACAAACAGCGCGTCGTCTGAAAAAACCAGGTTGAAGGGCAAAAAGTCAGTCCAATGTGCCGTCAGCCCTGGCACCGCGCAGCAGTTGCTGCACGGTATCCACCAGTTCACCGACGTCGTTGGGTTTGTGGATCAGCGCCTTGGCACCTGCTGCAAAAGCGCTTTGCTCGATCTCGCGGGTGACATAACCTGATGCCAGTGCAACCGGCAGGTCTGGGCGAATGGCCTGCGCTTCGCGCATCAGGTCAATGCCGCTGAGGTCGGGCATGTTGTAGTCGGTCACCATCAAGTCATAAGCTTGGGGCTGCGCGCGCAAGGCGCTCAGCGCGAGCCGGGGTTGGGTAAAGCTTGTGACTCGAAAGCCGCGCCGTTGCAGCGCTCGCTCGACCAGAAACACCAGCGCTTTGTCGTCATCGACATACATGACGTGCCCGCCTTGCCCCTGAGTCTTCTGTGGGGTGGATGGGTTGGGTCGGATGGAAGTTTCGGGTGGCTGCGATGTGAAGCCCGACACAGCAGCTGGAAAATGCAGGGTAAAAACACTGCCCACCCCCGGCGTGCTGCGAACATGCACAAACCCCTCGTGCGCGCGCACGACACCGTGTACCACCGCCAATCCCAAGCCTGTGCCCTGGCCAGTCGGTTTGGTGGTGAAAAACGGCTCGAATACCCGCTGCACGAGGTCTTGATCCATACCGGAGCCTGTGTCACGCACGGCCAGCGCAACTTGCTGCGCACGCGGCGCACTGCGGCGCTCTTGGGCGGGCGCAACGAAAGCAGCATTGCGCGCGAAATCTGGTTGCACACAAGCCAGTTCAATGCTGATCACGCCGCGTGAGGCCCCGATGGCGTAGACGGCGTTGGCGCAGAGGTTGATCAGCGCTTGCTGCACCTGCGCAGATTCTGCCAGGATGGATGGGATCCCGGGTTCGAGCTGCACCTGAAGCTCGATGTTTTGCGGCAAATCCAGCCGCATCAAACGCGCCACTTCGTACACGGCGTCGGCCAGGTGAATCGGCTTGCGCTGCAGCACTTCCTTGCGACTGAAGGTCAAAATTTGCCGCACCAGGTCGCGCGCACGCCGCCCGGCTTTTTCAATCTCCAAAAGACTGATCTGTGCTGGAGAATCTTGCCCGGCATCTTGTCGGGCCAGTTCCGCATTGCCCAAAATAGTGCCAAGAATGTTGTTGAAATCATGCGCGATGCCGCTGGCCATGGTGCCCATAGCCTGCATTTTTTGAGATTCGCGTAGTTGAACTTCAATGCGCTGAATCTCGTCGTTGCGCAGTTGCAATTGTGCGGCGTTTTCTCGCAAGACCTCGCGCTGGGCGAGCAGCGGCCCCTGGTCTACGAAAGCGCAAATGAAGTTCGCCAATCCATCGTGCGGGTCGTCAATCCTGGCGATGTGCAGGTCACCCGTGAGCGCTGCGTTGTCGCCCGAGCGCAGGGCGATTTCATGTACTGCGCAATGACCACTCAGTTTAGCGGTTTGAAGTGCTTGCACAACCCGGTCACAGAACTCGTGTGCGACCAGAGGGAGTAAAAAGGTGAGCGCTGGGTCTCGCTCCTGGGGTCTGAAAGACGCAAGCGCCCGTGCATTGCTCTGAAGCACTTGCCCGGCCTCATCAATCACCATCAGCGCCATTGGCACACTGGAAAAAAGCGCGGAGAAGCGCTCCGATGCGCCTTCAGCGGCGAGTTGAGCGTAACGCAGTGCCTGGTTTTGCAGTTCCAGTTCAGCCTGGTACGCTGACAACTCCAGGCTAGTTTGCGTCACTTGTTTTTCAGCTTGCCACGCACCGGCACCACTGTCGTGACAGTGGGTCGCACGGCGTCGGGCGAGACCGGTTTGGGCGGCGAGGTGTCCTTCTTGGGTTTCTTCACCATCTTGTTGCTTTGTTGACCTTTGGCCATAGTTTGCTCCTTCTAAAAATGATGCGGTTGATAAAAATTGTGTGCAGGTTTTTTGGGTTTGGCCACTACCTGCGAACGACGCTGGTGCCCGGCGCATAGTCGGCAACCTTCATGGGGCTGCGCGCCGTGATGAAGCCACGCAACGCGTCCGCATCCACAAAGCCGGTGTCGACAAAGCTTTTGTGCGATGTCATTTTGGGGTAACCGTCGCCGCCCGCAGCGACAAAATTGTTGATCGCCATTTTGTAGGCCTTGTTCAAGTCCAGGGGTACATCTTGAATGGCAACATTGCTCACGGCACCTGCGTCAATCACCAGGCTGATGCCTGCAAACTGGGGAAACGCGCCAGAGCCTGCGGTCATTTTCGCGACTGCGCCGAGGTAAGCCAACAGCTCCTGGCCGGTGAGGTCAACGGTAACGATGGTGTTGCCGAAGGGTTGAACCTTCAGCACGTCCTTGTAAGTCAACTCCCCGCCAGGCAGCGAGTCCCGCACGCCGCCCGCATTCAGCACTGCAAAATTAGCCCGCGTTTTGTCGACCATGGCCTGGCCAATCAGCACCGCCAGTGCTGCGGGTTGTCGGCGCACGGTATCGCGCTCACCGCTCAACGCAGCGTCAATGCTGCCGACTTTCACCAACAACCTTTGCTGCCCAAACTCCTGATAGGGGCTCAACAACGCCAACATGTCCTTGTCTTCAGAGATTTCGCTGGTGTACACCTGCCTGCTGGTTTTGCCGTCCGCAGCACGCACCGTCTTTTTCAGATTGACGGGAATCAAGGCGTATTTCACCAGCTTGAATTCGCCATTGCGGAACTCAAAATCAGCCCGGCCGACGTACTTGCCCCATTCATGAGCCTGCACAATCCAGGCACCGTTCTGGCGCTCGGGTTTGCAGTCGGTGCCCGGCACATAGGCGCGGTCAACGACGTTTTCAGCCGTCATGCAGGCCGGATTTTGGGTGTGGCCACCGACCACCAAATCGAGTCCCCTCACGGAGCGCGCCATCTCCACATCGCCCGGTGCCTGTGAGCCATGTTCGCCATTTTGATAGTGCCCCATGTGCGTCGCGGCAATCACCACATCGGCCTGCTGGCGCAGCTCGGGCACCAGCTTCGCAGCCTCGGCAATGGCGTTGCGAAACTCGATGTTCTTCATGTTGTCGGGGTGCGCCATCTTTTGCGTGTCTTCGGTGGTCAGGCCCATCACGGCCACGCGCACGCCACCCACATGGAAGATCTTGTAGGGTGCAAACATGCGCTCGCCACCGCTGTAGATATTGGCGGCCAACATGGGAAACTGGGCCAGCTCACGTTGCATTTTGAGCACGGAAGGGGGCTTGTCAAACTCATGGTTGCCCACCGCCATGGCATCGTAGCCCAGCAGGTTCATGCCCTTGAAGTCGGGCACGGCATCCTGCAAATCAGACTCGGGCACACCGGTGTTGACATCGCCGCCATCCAGCAGCAGGCTGTGGCCGCCACCAGCCGCGACATCGGCACGCAGGGTGTCAATCACAGTTTTGCGTGCCGCCATGCCGTATTCGCCATCGGAGTTTTGCCAGAAGCGGCCATGGTGGTCGTTGGTGTGCAGGATGGTGATGCGGTAGGTCTTGTCGCGCTGCGCACCTGGAGCAGCGCATCCCGCCAGCAGTGCCAGCAGCAATGTCACGACTGATCCGGTGATGGCGAGTTTGATCGATTTCATCAGGCACCCTGTCAAAAAAGTGAATTATCTACGCAGCGCTGCTCGCCCACACCACGGCCTTGCGCTCTTTGAGCCAGCCTTCGTAGTGTGTGCCATAAGAGTCCTCGATGCGCGCACGTTTGACCTTGAAGGTGGGCGTTACAAAACCATTCTCAGGGGACCAGGTGGTGGAGACCACCGCCAGGCAGTCGAGCTTTTCATGCGCTTCGAGCTGTGCGTTCACGGCCTTCAAATGCGTGGTGAGTGACTCAGTGATGGCGGTTTTGCCTGCCGCCGAGGCGCTGCGGGCCAGCGCTTCCGCAGACAGCATGATGATGGCCAGTGGCTGCGAAAAATTCGCGCCTGTTACCGCGCAAGCCTCTACGTCTGGGTGGTTGACCAGCAAATCCTCGATTGGCGCCGGGGCGACGTACTTGCCTTTGCTGCTCTTGAAGATGTCTTTCACGCGCCCAGTGATGCGCAGACTACCATCGGCTTCAAGCTGTCCTTTGTCTCCGGTGCGCAGCCAGCCATCGACGGTGAAAGCTTCTGCGGTTTGCTTGGGGTCTTTGTAATAACCCAACATCAGGCAGGGTGCACGCATCTGGATCTCACCGGTCTCTTTGTCGATTCGGCTCTCCACACCCTCGTACGGCATGCCGACTGTACCGGGGCGCATCGTGCCGGGCAGCGTGCCGTGGGAGACGCCGCTGTTTTCGGTCATGCCATAGACCTCAATCAAGTCCAGGCCAAGGTCGCGGTACCAGCGCAGCATGTCGGGCGGCATGGGGGCGGCGCCGCCTGCTGCCAAGCGGCAGTTGTCCAGCCCCAGGCCTTTGAGAATCTTGCGCCGCACAATGCCGCCAATGATCGGCAGACCCAGTAAAAAGTTGAGCTTTTTGGGCGGAAACTTGGTGTGAATGCCCTGCTGAAACTTCACCCACAGGCGCGGCACCGAGAAAAACACTGTGGGCCGCGCCCGGCCCAGGTCTTTCACAAAAGTGTCCAGCGATTCGGCAAAAAAGACATGGCTGCCGTTAATCAGCGCGCCTTGCTCAATCAACATCCGCTCGGCCACGTGCGCCAAGGGCAGGTACGACAGCAGTTGGTCGTCTGCGTTCATCGTGACGCGCCCTTTGCCTGTAGCGCTTTTCAGGCCCCAGGCCATCGACCTGAACGAGTGCATCACGCCCTTGGGGTTGCCCGTGGAGCCCGAGGTGTAGATGATGGTACACATCGCCTGGACATCCCCCACGGGCTCGCCCTTAAGCGGCGCGTTGGC
>JANOTE010000443.1:0-18450 GCA_031416195.1 Rhodoferax sp. | reverse complement strand
GGCGGAAGATTTTTTCAAGCGCTTCGATCAAGCCATGCAGACGGCATATCCTGCGGCTTACGCGGTGCAGGCAGAGGCTGTGGCCACACTGCCTGCTGTACCAAATTCGTCGAAGGAGGCGGCCAGCTCGGGCATTCCGATATGGGTTTGGATCGGCATTGCGGCTGTGATTGCGGTGGCGATATTGGCGATGCGATAAGCCTTCCGCAGATTGAATGAAGGGGCGTTGAAATGGAAAATCTAGATGTGATGGTGTTGCGGACTCTGCGCAATTGGCGCATGGGTGGCAAGCGGGCGTTGCTGGCGACGGTGGTGCGCACCTGGGGCTCGTCGCCGCGCCCGGTCGGCTCCATCATGGCTTTGTGTGAAGACGGCACGGTGGTGGGCTCGGTCTCAGGGGGCTGCATTGAAGACGATCTGATCTACAAGCACACCCAAGCGTACGCCAAGAATGAGATGCCCGTTGGTGCGCCAAGTTTTGTTAAATACGGCATCACCGCCGATGAAGCCCATCAGTTTGGCTTGCCTTGCGGCGGCACGCTGGAGCTGCTGCTGGAGTTCGACCCGGATGCTGCGTCACTGGCAAGCCTGGTGGCAGACCTGGAGCGTGGCCAACTGGTGCAGCGCAGGGTGCGCCTAAGCGATGGCCAGGTGACGCTGCGCACCAGCGATGCGCCTGAGAACCTATCGGTGACGGATCTTGAGCTGGTAAACACCTTCGGCCCTGAATACCGCATGCTGCTGATTGGCGCCGGCCAGCTTACCGAATATCTGGCAACGATGGCGCTGTTCAGCGGCTTTGCGGTGACCGTTTGCGATCCGCGCGAGGAGTACCGGGGGGCCTGGTCGGTCGCGAACGTCAAGGTAGTCAGCGACATGCCAGATGACGTGGTGACTGCCTTCAAGCCCGACCGACGCAGTTGTGTGGTGGCCCTGACGCACGACCCCAAGCTCGATGATTTGGCGTTGCTAGAGGCGTTGGGCACGGATGCGTTTTATGTCGGAGCGATTGGCAGCCGTCGCAACAACGAGATTCGCCATCAGCGCATGATCGATCACTTTGAGCAAACCACCGCCACCTTGGCGCGCCTGCGCGGCCCCATCGGCATCTACATCGGCAGCAAAACCCCGGCCGAAATTGCAGTCAGTGTGATGGCCGAGATTTTGGCGGTGAAAAACGGCGTGGCCCTGCCGCGTGACATGGATGTAGCCCATGCCAAAAATGACCGTGCCATTTCAGCCAACGACCACGGTGATTTGGTTTGCGGGCTGCCGCGCCAGGTTGGGATTAAAAATTAACCAGTAGAACAGGCGATGCCCTTATTTTTAATGAGCGCCAGCGATGTCATAAGCTGAAAATATCGAAAGCCAACGGTCGGCTGGAAAATTACGCTGCCGTCAGTGCAAACTTGGGTTTTCAGGCTGCTGCGCATGCAGCGGCTGGATTCGGAAAAATCCTGTGCCAGCCGAGCCTGCGCCAATCTCTTCTTCAGTTGCCTCGCGCACGCCCTGCACGCGCAGGTGCAGGCGTAACGCAATGCCCGCCAGTGGGTGGTTGCCATCCAGCACGATGTGATCGGGGTAGATTTCGCTCACGGTGTACAGCGCGTCTTTGGGTGCAGCCGGGTTGCAGCCAGCGGGCAACGATGCACCTTCAAACGTCATGCCGGCTTCAGTCTCCTGGGGGAACAGGCTGCGGGGCTCTAAAAACAGAAGTTGGTCGTTGAAGTCGCCAAACGCCTGCTCGGGCTCCAAATGCAAATCGAGTTTGGCACCTTTTTCATGGCCCTGCAGCGCTTCTTCAATGGCTTTGAACAGGTCGTTCCCGCCGATTAAAAACTCGACCGGGTCGTCCAGCACATCCAGTTCCTCGCCCAGGGTGTCTTTCAGCGTCCAGGTGAGGGCAACGACGCATTGTTGTTTGATTTCCATACGAGAATTGTCGCAGCTTGACACTCATTTTCGTGACCCTGGAAAAAACCTCATGAACATCACCCAACCTTTGGCGCTGCTTGGCAACATCAGCCCGCAGACTTTCATGAAGCGCTATTGGCAAAAGAAGCCGTTGCTGATCCGCCAGGCCATCCCCAACTTCAAACCGCTGCTGGATCGGGCCGCGCTGTTTGACTTGGCCTGTGGCGACGATGCCCAGTGCCGCTTGATCACGCAAAATCCCGCTGCGAAGGTTGAATGGCAACTCAAACCAGGCCCCTTCACGCGCCGTGCGCTGCCTGCTTTGAAGCAACCAGGGTGGACGCTGCTGGTGCAGGGCGTTGATCTGCACCACGACGCGGTGCGCGCGCTGCTGGATCAGTTCAGGTTCATCCCCGATGCGCGGCTGGACGATGTGATGGTCAGCTTCGCCACCCAAGGCGGTGGCGTGGGGCCGCACTTTGACAGCTATGACGTATTTTTGCTGCAAGCGCACGGTCGCAGGCGGTGGCAGATCAGCGCGCAAAAAGACCTGACGCTGCAAGACGACGTGCCGCTGAAAATCCTTGCCAACTTTGAGCCTGCGCAGACCTTTGAGCTGGAGCCGGGCGACATGCTGTATCTGCCGCCGCGTTTCGCACATGACGGCGTGGCGCTGGATGAATGCATGACTTATTCAATTGGCTTCTCTGCCCCGAAGCGCGGCGAGCTGGCTGCCGAGCTGCTGCAGCGGCTGGCCGACGACGCCGTGGAGCAGGTGGGTGCTGCGCTGTACCAAGATGCACTCCAGACAGCCGTCTCTGAGCCCGCCGAGATTCCGCCAGCCCTGATCCAATTTGCGCACGAGGCGCTGCAAAAGGCGCTGGCAGAACCTGCGGTTTTGAAGCGCGCCTTGGGTGAATATCTGAGCGAGCCTAAGGCGAATGTCTGGTTTGAGGGCGAACCACCGCGCCGGCCCGGCAAGCGCGACGCGAACATCGGATTGAGGCTGGACCGTCGCACCAAGATGCTGGTGGACGGGGGGCATGTCTTTATCAATGGCGAAAGCTTCAAAGCTACAGGCCGCGATGCCGTGCTATTGAAACAATTTGCAAATGAGCGTTTTTTAGCTGCTGCTGCCTTGACGCGTGCCAGTGTTGGCGCAAAATCAGTCTTCCAAAACTGGCTGGCTTCAGGGTGGATACATAGCGGGGTGGAACCATGAACGTTGACGATCCTCACAGCACCTATATCAGTTTGCCGCCCGAGCCTTTACCCAGCGGCCGCTTTTAAGGCCCGGTGGCCGTGAATGAATTTATTAGCCACGCGCTGGCAACGGCCGCGCACGAGGGTTGGCGCGAGTTGATTTTGTGCGATGCAAACTTTGAAGATTGGCCGCTGGGCGAACGTGCTGTGGTGGAATCGCTACATTCCTGGTCTAAAACCGGGCGGCGCATGATGTTGTTGGCCACCAACTTTGACGGCATTGTTCGCCACCAGCCGCGCCTGGTAATTTGGCGAAAAACTTGGGGCCATATCGTCGAATGCCGCCGCTGCCGCGACGAAGATCCGCTCGATTTCCCAAGCGCCATATGGAGCCGCAGCTGGGCATTGCAACGCCTGAGTCGCCCCTTAAGCGCAGGCGTGAGTGGGCCCGAGGCAGATCGGCTCGTGCATTTGCGCGAGCTGCTGGACGCGAAAATCCGCGCGAGTTCTGAGGGTTTTGCAACTTCGGTTCTAGGATTGTGAGCGTCTCCGGATGACTGCGGCAGTCGAAAGAAAACGAGGGTAATCCCGCAAATGCACCAGGTAACGCTATAATCTGAGGCTAAGCAGATAGGCTCAACCAATTTGCTTCGGTCTTTGCGGCCAGTCTGCATTATTAATTTGCAGAAATCGGTTTTATTTTTTCACTTTTTTACTGGGTATATCCAATGAACAAATCACTCGTTTTGGCAGCCGTTATCGCTGCTGCTGCTCTGGCTGCCTGTGGCAAAAAAGAAGAGGCTCCGAAAGTCGTCGCTCCTGCTGCTGCCGTTGTCGCTCCCGTGGTTGAAGCTGCTAAAGACGCTGCCAAAGACGCTGCTTCCGCAGCAGTTGGCGCTGCAACGGTCGCAGTTGATGCTGCCAAAGACGCAACCGCTGCTGCTGCGACCGCTACCGGTGCCGCTGCTGACGCTGCCAAAGGCGCTGCAACCGCTGCCGTTGACGCTGCCAAATCTGCCGCTGATGATGCTGCCAAGAAAGCTGCTGAAGCCGCTGCTGCTGCGACCAAGAAGCCTTAATTGACTGCTGGAGCTTGGGTGGCCCTGCCAGTCAGGGTTTTCTGAGGCTCTCGTTCAATGCAAAAACGCCACCTTCGGGTGGCTTTTTTCATGGGCTAAATGAGCTGCGGATTACACGCAGATCCAATCGTAGCCTTCATCCTGAGTCGCTACGGCAATCTGCGACACCGCACGCCCCAACGCAAATGCCACGGCCTCGCGTGCGAGCTCGGGGCGTTTGTTTTGTCGACTCAGGTGCGCGTCGATGACAAGGCTCAGCCCCGCGTGGTCAAGCGACTTGTCAATCTGCGCTGCATCTACGTTGGACAGGTGCCCAAAACGCCCAGCTACACGCCGCTTCAAAAACGCAGGATAAGTGCCTGATGCCAGCAATTCGGCATCGTGATTGCATTCCAGCAGCAGTGCATGGCACCCCGCCAGGTGCGCCAAAACATGCGCAGTCGCATGGCCCAAATCGGTCAGCACCCCAAGCCTGCGGTTGCCGTCGCTGCAACGCAATTGCAGCGGCTCGCGTGCATCGTGGGGTACTGTGAACGGCGTGATCTGAAGCTCACCCAAGTCGATCGGGATTCCATCCTGTGCCAGCCGCAGCATGCCGTCAAAGTCGCTTTCACCCGCTCGTTCACCCACCGCCAAGTGCGTGCCGGCACTCATCCATACGGGCGTGCGGTGGCGCAAGGCCACCTGGCGCGCACATCCAATGTGGTCGCTGTGTTCGTGCGTGATAAAAATTGCATCGATCTGCTGCACAGCCAAGCCTGCATGGCCCAAACGCTCCAGAAGTACCTTCGGCTTCAGGCCGCAGTCGATCAGCAGACGTTTGACGTGGGCACCGCTGCCTGCTTCGACCACCGTGGCATTGCCGGAGCTGCCACTGCCGAGGCTTTTAAACCTCAACATGGTGCACTTGAGATAAGCTCAACGAAGGTTCAGCGCAAGTCGTCGGCAATGATTTTCAGGATGCGCTGGGCGTTGGCTGAGTTCTCTGCGCCACCGTCAGCATTCAGGACAGTGACTGTGCTGGCATCACCTTGGGATTGCACGGTAATGCGGTATTTGAGTGGGGCAACGACTGGCGCGCTGCTGAAGAGTTTTGCGAGGAAGCCCGGCTCAGACTTGTCCGAATTGGGTTCGACATAGCGCACAAAATACGTGCGTTTGGCGCGGTCGCGGTCTTCCACGGTGAAGCCAGTTCGATCCAGCGACAGGCCCACGCGACGCCACGCGCGCTCGAAGCCTTCGTCAATTTGCACCACGGGTTGGCCGTTCACGGTTGATACTTTGGAGGTGGCTTTGACGGTCTCCACCACGACTGCCTTTGCCGTCTGCTCAGGTGCCCCCAGGCGCACCATCAAACGGCGAAGGAATTCGGTCTCCAGCTCGGGATCTGCCGCGCGCGGTGACCAGACGGTTTGGTCTTTTTGGGTGCTGCTGCTAAACGTTTCGACCATGCCGCGATGGCTGATGTAAATCTCGGTGGCACCCGTTGCGGTGCGCTCTAGGCGGGTGCGGAACTTGTCGCGCTCACCGGTGGAGTAAAGCGCATCAAACACTTTGCCAATCGTATTGCGGATGAAGTCTTGCGGCAGTTTGGCGCGGTTTTCGGCCCAATCGGTCTCCATGATGCCGAGGTTGGCTTGGTTCAGCGTCAGCACAAAGCCGTTGTCCTGCCAGAAGTCTTTCAAGGTGTCCCATAACTGCTCGGCAGGGCGGTTGACTACCAGCCAGCGCTGGTTGCCCAGGCGCTCGATGCGCACGTCACCCAGGCTGGTGCTGGCTGTGCCTGCGTTCACGGGGGCCTTGCCGACATCCAAAGACGAAGCACTGACCGATCCGCCGGGGATGTTGTAGCGGGTATCTTTGGCCAGTTGGGTCAGGTCCGGTGGCACTTCCAGCGAAGGCGCTTTGCCCGCGCTTTTGTAGTCGATCCGATCGCCCTCCAGCACGGAGCACGCGCCCAACGAGAGGGAAATTGCAAGAGCTGGCAGGCACAATCGCGCCAGGCTGGGAGAGTTTTTCACTAAGGTTTCCTCAAAAATCAAGTGCGAAGTTTATCCGTCAAGCATTCAGCAGGCCGGCGTCGCGCAAGGCCTGCGCCAGCGGCAACTGGTTGGTGCCGGTCAAGGGGGTCATTGGCAGGCGCAGGGTGGCACCGCACAGATTCATTTGTTCCATGGCCCATTTGACGGCGATGGGGTTCGGTTCGGTAAACAAATGCTTGTGTACAGGCAGCAGTTTCATTTGAATTTCCATTGCCCGGCGCGCGTCACCCGCAATGGCCGCCACGCACAGCTCGTGCATCAACTTTGGCGCAATATTGGCGGTGACGCTCACATTGCCCTGCCCGCCACACAGCATCAAGGCCACGGCAGTGCCATCGTCGCCAGAATAAACGGCAAAGCCCTTGGGTACTTCGCGAATCAACCATTGCGCGCGCTCAATGTTGCCTGTTGCTTCCTTGATGCCGACGATGCCCGGCACCTGCGCCAAGCGCATCACCGTGTCATGCGCCATATCGGCCACACTTCGCCCCGGCACGTTGTACAGCACCATCGGCAGATCAACCGCTTCGGCGATGGCTTTGAAATGCAGGTACTGGCCTTCTTGCGTGGGCTTGTTGTAGTAGGGCACGACTTGCAAGTGGCAGTCCGCACCGACTTGTTTCGCAAAGCGGGTCAGCTCAATCGCCTCGGCGGTGGAGTTGGCACCGCAGCCCGCCATGATCGGCACGCGCCGCCCGCCGTGGGTTTTGGATTGCTCGACCGATACGCGAATGATCTCGCAGTGCTCCTGCACATTGACCGTGGGTGATTCGCCCGTGGTGCCGACCACGCCAATGCAGTCCGTGCCTTCGGTGATGTGCCAGTCAATCAGCTTGCGCAGTGCCGGGTAGTCCACCGAGCCATCGCCGTGCATGGGGGTGACCAGCGCGACGATGCTGCCGGTAATTTGTTGGTAAATGCTTGTCATGTCCGAAGATGCCAATTCAAAACGGGCGTGAAAATCGCCCAACCCGTTATTTTAGCGAGAGCGGATACCGTGCTGCAGAGTGCGCGGGCGCAGAGCTTGGTTGATGACGGGGATGAGGCGCTACCGCGGCCAGCCGTTGCACAAATCGGGCGGGGTCTTGCATAAATCCGTCTTCGTAAGCGATCACCCGCAGCGTTGGGAAAGCCCGCATCAGCTCACCGTTTTCCAGCAAAAAATCAGGGCGGGAGGGTTTGCCCACCGTCTCATTGCCCTGGGCAAACGTTTCGTAAATCAACACCCCGCCCGGTGCAATGCTTTGCGCCATCACGCCAAACAGGGGGCGCCACAAATAGTTGGTAACGACAACGGCATCGAAAGTACGCACCTTGTCCGCCAGCATGAATGGCCACGGGCCGCCTTCGATGTCCGCTTGGACAGTCTCGCCCCATGCGCTCGCAGCCGCCAAGGCTTCAGGCGAGCGGTCAACTCCCGTTACCGCATGCCCCAGCCTGGCAAAGTGTTTCATATGGCGACCTTGTCCGCAGCCAATATCAAGGACGGTGCCGTGCGCACGCACAAGATGCGTCCAGCGGCTGACCCAGGCAGATGCTTCAGTCAAAAGCAGGCCCAAACTTGATTCGCCAGCGTTACGAGGAAGTCGGGCTGCGTGTAGAGGGAAAACACGTCCATCAGCACGGTGAGTATGCCGAGCCACAGCGCCAGTTTTTGGTTTCGCGTCATGGCGATGGTGAGGATTTGAATCGCTAGATGCGGTAGGTGTGTTTAAGCGGCCACCGGGGCGCGATTTGGTACCAGGCGGGCAATCGGCGCTTCTTTCACGGGCAGATTCACCAGCCCCGCGAAGATACCCAACCCAATCGCGATGTACCACACCACGTCATAACTGCCCGTCTTGTCATACAAAACTCCGCCCAGCCACACACCCATGAACGAACCAATCTGATGGCTGAAAAAAACAAAACCGCTCAGCATAGACATGTGCGCGATGCCAAAAATCTGCGCCACTGCCGCGTTGGTTGGCGGCACGGTGGACAGCCACAGCAACCCCATCACGCTGGCAAAAAGGTAAACGCTCGCGGGCGACAGCGGAGCCAACAAAAAGATGCTGATAACCACGGCCCTGGCGAAGTAAATGAATGAAAGAATGCTCTTTTTTTGTAAACGCTGCCCCAGCGCCCCAGCCGCGTAGGTGCCAAACACGTTGAACAGCCCGATCAGCGCCAGCGCGTAGCCTGCAACCTGCGGCGACAGGCCTTTGTCTTTCAAATAGCTCGGCATGTGTACGCCGATGAAAACCACCTGAAACCCGCAGACGAAATAGCCCGCCATCAGCAACTGGAAGCTGGGGTATTTGAAGGCCTCACGCAGCGCCTGCACAATGGTTTGCTCGCGCTCAGGCCTAGCACCGCCTGAAAAGCCCGGCTCACGCAATCCGAATGACAGTGGCACGATCAAAAGTGCCGCCGCCCCCAGCGTTACCAGTGCTGTTTGCCAGCCAAAGCTGTTGATCAAAAAGCCCTCAGTGGGCACCATCAAAAATTGGCCAAACGAGCCTGCTGCTGCTGCTACGCCCATCGCCCAGGAGCGCCTCTCGGGCGCGATGTTGCGGCCAATCACGCCGTAAATCACGGCATAGGTGGTGCCCGCCTGCGCGATGCCAATCAGCACGCCAGCGGTTAACGAAAACATCAGCGGTGTCGTTGCGTACGCCATCCCCACCAACCCCAACGCATAGCAAATCGCACCGAACACGATCACCCGGAACGCGCCAAACTTGTCCGCCAGCATGCCCGCAAAAATGCCGGCGACACCCCAAGTGAGGTTCTGCACCCCAATCGCCAGCGCAAACGCCTCCCGCGTCCAGTTTTGTGCTTGGGTAATCGGCTGCAGCCACAACCCGAAGCCGTGCCGAATGCCCATCGACAGAGTCACGATCATGGCACCGCAGATCAGCACTTGGGTGGTCGAAAGGTTTTTTTGTGAGCTGGTCATGCCTGAACTTTAGCCAAAATAGGGAATCACTGCTGGAAGGCCTTGCACCGGAACTTGCGGGCTAATGGTGAAAACATGTATAAATGTACAGTCATTTACAGGCGGCGCACTACAATCATTACCATGGCGACCAAACCAATCAGCGAATACTCCGAGAGTTCGATCCGCATTTTAAAGGGGCTGGAGCCCGTCAAGCAGCGCCCCGGCATGTACACGCGCACGGACAACCCGCTGCACGTCATTCAAGAGGTGCTGGACAACTCAGCCGACGAGGCGTTGGCGGGGCATGGCAAAAAGCTCAAAGTCGTGCTGCACACCGACGGTTCGGTGACGGTGGAAGACGATGGGCGCGGCATTCCGTTTGGCATGCACCCCGAAGAAAAAGCACCGGTGGTTGAGCTGGTTTTCACGCGCTTGCATGCGGGCGGCAAGTTTGACAAGGGCAAGGGCGGTGCCTATAGCTTCTCGGGTGGCCTGCACGGTGTCGGGGTGAGTGTGACCAATGCATTGGGCAAACGCTTGGAAGTGACCACCTACCGCGAAGGCTCGGTCGCACACATCGTGTTTGCAGGCGGCGACGTGACCGAACTGCTGAAAGTACGCAAGGCAGGCGAGGGCGATCGAAAGTCGGGCACCACCGTGCGCGTCTGGCCGGACCCGAAGTATTTTGAGACCTCCGTGTTGCCGATGGCAGAGCTGACGCACCTGCTGCGCTCCAAAGCGGTGTTGATGCCCGGTGTGACGGTGTCGCTCGTGAACGAGAAGACCAAAGACACGCAGTCGTGGATCTACAAGGGCGGTCTGAACGATTATTTGATGCAAACGCTGGCGGGCGATCTGGTGATCCCGCTGTTTTACGGCGAAGGCTTTGCTGATGCGCAGAACGACAATTTCGCCGATGGCGAGGGGGCTTCGTGGTGCGTGGCCTTCACCGAAGACGGCGCACCGGTGCGCGAAAGCTACGTCAACCTGATTCCCACCACGGCGGGTGGCACGCATGAGAGCGGCTTGCGCGATGGCCTTTTCACCGCTGTGAAGAGCTTTATCGAGCTGCATTCGCTCTTGCCCAAAGGCGTCAAACTGCTGCCCGAAGATGTCTTCGCCCGCGCCAGCTATGTGCTCAGCGCCAAAGTGCTGGATCCGCAGTTTCAGGGCCAGATCAAAGAGCGGCTGAACTCGCGTGACGCAGTGCGGCTGGTGTCCAGCTTTGTGCGGCCTACGCTGGAGCTGTGGTTGAACCAGCACGTCGAATACGGCAAAAAGTTGGCCGAATTGGCGATTCGCGCCGCCCAAACTCGCCAAAAAGCCGGCCAAAAAGTCGAAAAACGCAAAAGCTCGGGCGTGGCTGTATTGCCCGGCAAGCTCACTGATTGCGAAAGCCGTGACCTGGCGCACAACGAAGTCTTTCTGGTGGAAGGCGACTCGGCTGGCGGAAGCGCCAAAATGGGCCGCGACAAAGAGAGCCAGGCGATTCTGCCCCTGCGCGGCAAGGTACTCAACACTTGGGAAGTAGACCGCGACCGGCTGTTTGCCAACACCGAAATTCACGATATTTCCGTGGCGATTGGCGTTGATCCGCATGGGCCCGGGCCTTACACTGAAGGCAATTCGCCTGACTTAAGCGGTCTGCGCTACGGCAAAGTTTGCATTCTGAGCGATGCCGATGTGGATGGCTCGCACATCCAGGTGCTGCTGCTCACACTGTTTTTCCGCCACTTCCCCAAGCTGATTGAAACCGGCCACGTGTTTGTTGCCCGCCCGCCGCTGTTTCGTGTGGATGCGCCCGCGCGGGGTAAAAAACTGGCCTCCAAGGCTTATGCGCTGGATGAAGGCGAGCTCACCGCGATTTTGGACAAGCTGCGCAAAGAGGGTGTGCGTGAAAACGCCTGGAGCATCAGCCGCTTCAAGGGCCTGGGCGAGATGAATGCCGAGCAGTTATGGGACACCACGCTGAACCCTGACACGCGACGCCTGTTGCCGGTGCAATTGGGTGCGGTGGATTTTTTGCAAACCGAGAAGCTCATCACCAAGCTGATGGGCAAAGGCGAGGCGGCAGCGCGGCGCGAGCTGATGGAGCTGCATGGCGATACCGTGGAGATCGACATTTAATGAAGCTGCGGTTTTTATTAGTTTGTTGCCTGCTGTTTTCAGCAGCATTCGCCCGCGCCGATGTTTGGGGCTACGTGGACGAGCGGGGTGTCGCCCATTTCGCCAATGCAAAGCTCGACGACCGCTACGAGATTTTTTACAAGGGTGGTGAAAGTTTTGATACCAGCAAAACGCCAGCCGGTTCTGGTGGCTCCGCCGGTTCTAGTGAAAACGTTCGCCCGATCAGCGTGCCTTCCGTTCCGGCCCGGCTGCAAACTTTCTTCGATGTCTCGCCCAATTACAAAGCCATCAGACATCATATAAAAGATGCAGCCAACACCTACAAAGTCGATTATGAGCTGCTGCAGGCGCTGATCGCGGCGGAGTCGGGATTTGACGTGGCGGCCGTGTCGCCCAAAGGTGCCATTGGGCTGATGCAGTTGATGCCGGACACCGCACGCAGATATGGCGTGGACGGCGACAAAAAAATGGCGATTGAGAAGAAGCTGGTCGATCCCAAAATCAACGTCAAAGCAGGTACGCGGTATTTGAGCGATTTGATCAAGATGTTCCCAGGTCGTCTCGATCTGGCGCTGGCCTCTTACAACGCGGGGGAAGGCGCGGTTCAGCGGGCGGGCAACAAAATTCCGAATTACAAAGAAACGCAAAACTACGTCAAAACTGTGATGCAACTCTACAACGGCCTGAAGCCACCGGCAGCCGTAATCGCCGTGGTGGCCGAGCGCTTCCCCACCCGGATTCGCATGGAGATGCTTGGCGGTGCGGCAAGGCGCGGCAATATGCTGGCACCCATGCCGCCTGCCGCCGGGCAAACTGCTGCGCAAGGCGCGTTTGAAAACAGCATTCCGGGCAGCAGCCTGGTGCCGGGGTCAACCGGTCTGACTTCGACCCCATAAGCTTTTTCCCCCAAATTCCGGTTTTTCCATCGCCATCTCGCCTTGAGTCTGATGGCAATTTAACTTATCCTCGATAAGACTCAACAATGAGCGATCCAACGGCTCCCGATCTTTTTCCAAACCCGCAGAACGCGTCCGCCCAGAATCCGTCAAGTAAGCCAGACGATGATTCGAACCTGAATCTCGCTACCTACGCGCAGCGTGCCTACCTTGAATATGCCTTGAGCGTCGTCAAGGGCCGCGCGCTGCCCGATGTGTGCGACGGCTTGAAGCCGGTCCAGCGGCGCATCCTCTATTCGATGTCGCGCATGGGCCTGGGGTTCAGCGGCACCGGTGGCAACAGCGCGGCCAGGCCGGTCAAAAGCGCGCGGGTGGTGGGCGATGTGCTGGGCCGCTTTCACCCGCATGGCGACCAGTCCGCCTACGACGCGCTGGTGCGCATGGCGCAGGATTTTTCGCAGCGCTACCCGCTGGTCGATGGCCAGGGCAACTTCGGCAGCCGCGATGGCGATGGCGCGGCGGCGATGCGCTACACCGAGGCGCGTCTGGCCAAGATCACTAGCCTGTTGATGAACGAAATCGACGAAGGCACGGTCGATTTCACCCCCAATTACGACGGCTCTACCGAAGAGCCGCGCCAGTTGCCTGCGCGTTTGCCGTTTGCGCTGCTGAACGGGGCCAGTGGCATCGCGGTGGGCCTGGCGACTGAAATCCCCAGCCACAACTTGCGCGAAGTGGCGGATGCGTGTGTGGCGATGATTAGAAACCCGGCGCTGACTGACGAAGAGCTGCTGGCCATCATCCCCGGGCCAGACTATCCCGGTGGCGGGCAAATCATCAGCGCGGCCAGCGACATTCTGGAGGCCTACCGCACCGGCCGTGGTTCATTAAAAGTGCGTGCCCGCTGGAAGATTGAGGAATTGGCGCGCGGCCAATGGCAATTGGTGGTTACTGAATTGCCGCCCGGCGTCAGCACGCAAAAAGTGCTCGAAGAGATTGAAGAGTTGACCAACCCCAAGGTCAAAATTGGTAAAAAGGCGCTGTCGCAGGAGCAGATGCAGATCAAGGCGACGGTGCTGTCGGTACTCGACGTGGTGCGTGATGAGTCCAACAAAGATGCGGCGGTGCGCCTGGTGTGCGAGCCCAAAACCAGCCGCACTGGGCAGCAGGAGTTCATCACCACGCTGCTGGCGCACACCAGTTTGGAAAGCTCCTCGCCGATCAATCTCACGATGATCGGTCTGGATGGTCGGCCCACGCAAAAGTCGCTCAAGCAGATGCTGGTGGAGTGGGTGCAGTTCCGCCAGGGCACCATGGTGCGGCGCTCGCAGCACCGGCTGGACAAGGTGCTGGCGCGCGTTCACATTCTGCAAGGCCGCCAGATTGTGCTGCTGAACATTGACGAGGTGATCGCCATCATCCGTCAGGCCGATGAACCGAAAGAGGCACTGATGGCGCGCTTTAACCTGTCGCAGATCCAGGCCGATGACATTCTGGACATCCGCCTGCGGCAACTGGCGCGGCTGGAGGCGATCAAGATCGAGCAAGAGTTGAAAGAGCTGCTTGAGGATCAGAAGAAGCTCGAAGAATTGCTGGGCAGCCCGGCAGCGCTTCGCCGTTTGATGGTGAAAGAAATCGAGGCCGATGCCAAGACCTTTGCCGACGCGCGGCGCACGCTGATTCAAAGCGAAAAGAAAGCCGTGCTGGAGGTCAAGGTGGTGGATGAGCCGGTGACTGTGGTAATCAGCCAAAAAGGTTGGGTGCGAGCGCGCACGGCGCATGGTCACGAGCCGTCCAGTTTCGCCTTCAAATCAGGTGACGATCTTTATGGCACGTTTGAGTGCCGCACCGTCGATACCCTGTTGGCCTTTGGCAGCAATGGCCGCGTGTATTCGGTAGCGGTGTCGCTCCTGCCCGGCGCGCGTGGCGATGGTCAACCTATCACCACGCTGTTGGAGTTGGAAGCGGGCACGCAACTGCGCGACTACTTTGCAGGTCCAGCAGGTGCCACACTGTTGTTGAGCAGCTCGGGCGGCTATGGCTTTGTGGCGACGGTAGAGAACATGACATCGCGCCTCAAAGCGGGCAAGGCCTTTGTCACCTGTGCTGATGGTGAGACGCTGTGCAGCCCGAGCGTGGTCAGTGGCATCAACCAGGGCCTTGCGCCAGGTGCGCCAAGCGGTACTGTCGCCAAGCCGATTGCCACCGCCACCCACGCCGCCTGCGCCTCCACCGGCGGGCGGATTTTGACCTTTGAAATCAGCGAACTTAAAACCCTGGCCAATGGCGGCAAAGGTCTGATGCTGATCGACCTGGAGGCCAAAGACGCGCTGGCCGGTGCTGCCGCCTACACCCGCAGCGTCTCCATCGACGGCATTGGCCGAGGCGGCAAAAATCGCAGCGAGACGCTGGAGATCCGCAGCCTGAACAACGCCCGCGCCGTGCGGGGACGCAAAGGCAAGGCGGCGGATCTGGGTTTCAAGCCGTCGCGGATCACTCGGGTGGAATAAATGCTATAATAAACATAGCTAATTGTGCATATAATACGAGAGCTAGAGCACTTTTTTATTTAAAATTTAGGGCTTTTTTGAAGAATTTGAAATAAAATTAACTCCCAGGTTAATTTTATCCAAAATATACAAATTGCAACATAAAAGCGCCTGTCTACGCGCTGGTTTGTGCAGCCATCATCGAGTGGCTTCAATAGACTTGGTCTATGCTTCATCTCGCTCCCATTTCCTGCATTAGCATGGCAACGGTATGAAGGAAGACAGCGCAAATGACAGCGAATATCACAGCGAAGGGCCCCTGAATGTTTGACTCTCCAACACGACGTGCCAACCGACGCAAACTCGTTGTCTTCGCGACCACGTTTTTACTGTTGGCTGCGGCGGGCTTGCTGTACAGCTATTCCCGCCCTGCCGTCTACCTGGCCAGCGCGCGGGTGCAAATCAACCCGGGTGCGGTGCAGGTTGAGGCGGCGGTCTCCACTGGCGGCACGCAAGGAGCCAATGCCTCACGCTCCTTGCTCAATGAGTTGCAAGTGTTGACGAGTCGCCCGTTGGTCAAGTCGGCATTGGAGAAGATGCCTGCGCTGGATGCCAGTGCAACTTCCAAATTTGGTGCAGACCCGGTCACGTCGCTTCAATCCGGCCTGGAAGCCGTGATGGCGCAGGGCACTGATGTGGTGGAGCTGTCCTCTCGCGGGCCGGATGCAGAAGTCGCCGCGAATTTGGTCAACGAGCTGATCGTCGCCTACACGCAAAAGCTCGCCGATGGGCACGCGCAAACGGCGGACTCATCGCTGACGCAGCTCAGTGACGAGGTCGCCAAACTGAGCGACAAGGTCAAGACCCAGCGCCGCCAGATGGAAGTCTTTCGTGTGCGCCACGGCATTGTGTCGTTCGAACGGGAAGAGAACGAGGTACTGGGCCGTGTCAAAGGCCAAACCGAGGCGCTCAACAAAGCTCAGGAGAAGCTCGACACGGCCGAGGGCAAATTGCGCGCGATGAGCGAATCGGCAGCGACGGGCAGGCCGGTTGCCGCACGGGCTCGCGCCAACGCCACGCTGGAAAACCTGGAGCAGCGTGCCTCGCAGGCGCGCGAAGAGCTGAACGAATTGAACCGCGCTTACACGCCCGCGTATCTCGCCATCGACCCACGCGCACGCGCCGTGAAGAACCGGCTGGCCGAGCTTGAGCGCCAAATCGCCACGCAGGGCGACACCATCGTCCATGTGGCCAGCGTTGACCAAAGCGCCGCCTTGGCAGATATCCGCGAAGAGGTCAACGCGGCGCGCGACACTTTGGCCCGCACGGCCAGCCAAGCCTCGGGTAACCGCGGGGCGTTGCAGCAGTTCTCTGCGCGCTTCAGCGAGTTCAACACCTTGAAAGAAGAGCTTGCACCGCTGGAGGCGCTGTTGCGCGATGCCACGCAGCGCCAAGCCCGTATGGAGGCGGGCGAGGCGGCGCGGCGCCCATCCGTGCGCGTGCTGGAGAGCGCGTTCGCGCCGCGCGAGGCCTGGCAACCGCAGTACTCGCGCGATGCGGGCATCGTGCTGGCAGGGGCCTTTGTGCTGGCGCTGTTGGCGATGTGGCTGGTCGAGCTGTTCAACCGGGTCGATGCGCCGCCCACGATGGTAGTGGCGCAGGGAGGCTCGCCCTACTCGGGCTACGCGCGTTATGCGGGCGACCCAGGTCTGGCGCTCGGTTTTGATGCGCAGCGTGACAACGCACTGCGGCTGACCCGCCCGATGCCGCTGTCAGTCGGCCATGCGTTGCGTGACGTGCGAGGGCCGGACGTGCGTGTGCCACGCCCTGCGCGCGAGCTGCAGCAAGAAGAGCTGGCCGGCATTTTGCGCAACGCGTCGCCCAACGTTGCGCTGTTCGCCCACATGCTGCTGCGCGGCATCAGCCCGCAGGAGGCGATTGCGCTGCGCGGCCATCACGTCGACACCGAGGCTAAAGTACTGCGCGTTGGCACTGCAAACTCACAGGAGGGGCCGCGCGAAATCCCGCTGGATGCCAGCTTTCACCAACTGATCTTGGCCGGTTTCAAAGTCACTCCCGCTGTCGATGGCCAAACCTTGCTGTCCAATGGCAACGGTGGCCCACTGGGCCTGCCAAACCTCGCGGCTGAGTTGCTGTACGCAGCACATGATGCAGGAGTCGACCAGCCGTCCGACATCACCCCCGATGCGCTGCGCCACACCGCAGCCGCCTTCCTGGCCCGTCAGGGCATCCGCCTGACCGATCTGGCCAAAGTCATGGGCGAACTCAAAGCCGAGCAGGCCGCGCTCTACAGCACGATGGCACCTTCGGGCAGGCGCTTGGGGGCTGACGAGGTGGAGCGATTGATGCCAGCGGTGATGGGTGTACTGCCAGAATCGGTTCTTTGATGACTTAACAGGAGCCCGTCATGCCTAAAGCCCCCAGTCACGCCTTTGCCGCAACCCTCAAAGCGTTCCAAACGCCCTCCGGCAAAGCAGGCAAGCTCTACTCCCTGCCAGCCCTTTGCAGGCAGTTCCCCAACATCAAGCGCCTGCCGGTCTCCATGCGCATCGTGCTCGAGTCCGTCCTGCGCCACTGCGATGGTCAGCGCGTGACCCCTGAGCACGTCGCCCAGGTGGCCAACTGGCAGCCCAACGCGCCGCGCACGCATGAGATTCCGTTTGTCGTCTCGCGCGTGGTGCTGCAAGACTTCACCGGCGTGCCGCTGTTGGCAGACCTGGCGGCCATGCGCAGCGTGGCCGTCAAGATGGGCAAAGACCCCAAGCGCATCGAGCCGCTGGTGCCGGTTGATCTGGTGGTCGATCACTCGGTGATGGTCGATCATTACGGCAAGAAGAACTCGCTGGATCTGAACATGAAGCTCGAATTTCAGCGCAACCGCGAGCGCTACGAGTTCATGAAATGGGGCATGCAGGCGTTTGATACGTTTCGCGTCGTGCCGCCCGGTTTTGGCATCGTGCATCAGGTGAATTTGGAGTACCTGGCGCGCGGCGTCCACAAAACGGCAGATGGAATTTACTACCCCGACACCCTCGTTGGCACCGACAGCCACACCACCATGATCAACGGCATCGGCGTGGTGGCCTGGGGCTGTGGTGGCATTGAGGCAGAGGCGGCGATGCTGGGCCAGCCCGTCTACTTTTTGACGCCAGATATTGTCGGGTTTGAACTATCGGGTCGCCTGCGCGAGGGCGTGACCGCCACCGACCTCGTGCTCACCGTCACCGAGATCTTGCGCACACACAAAGTGGTGGGCAAATTTGTCGAGTTCTACGGCGAAGGCACCCGCACTTTGAGCCTGCCGGACCGCGCCACCATTGCCAACATGGCCCCCGAATACGGCGCAACGATGGGCTTCTTCCCGGTGGACGAGAAGACCCTCGATTACTTCAAGGGCACGGGCCGCACCAAGGCCGAGATTGAAGCGTTTGAGGCTTATTTCAAGGCGCAGGGCTTGTTCGGCATTCCGGTTGCAGGCGAGATCGATTATTCACAAGTGGTCAAGCTCGATCTGGGCAATGTCACGCCCAGCCTGGCCGGCCCCAAGCGCCCGCAAGACCGCATTGAACTGGGCAAAGTGGCAGCGCAGTTTGAGTCGCTGTTCTCCAAACCCAATTCAGAAAACGGCTTCAACCAAAGCGCCGCGGTGTTCCACACACGGCATCTGGCGCGAACATCGGGCGAGCCGTTACCCGAAAAACTGCCAATGCCGATTCCCACGCCCTTGGGTGCGCCGCGCCAGTTGCTGGAAATGGA
>JANOTE010000442.1:0-1763 GCA_031416195.1 Rhodoferax sp. | reverse complement strand
CCGCCCGGTTTGAGGATCCCAAGGAAGCCAATCGGGTCTATAACGCGCTGCAGCCGGTGGGTCACGTCGGTACGCCCGAGGACATTGCTTTCGGCGTCTTATACCTTGCGTCCGACGAATCGAAATTCGTCACCGGCGCAGAGCTGGTGATTGATGGCGGCTATACCGCTCGCTGACAATTGTTTTATTGTTTTATACAAGGAAAAAAAGTGATTCATGAACTGCGAATTTACCGTGCCATGCCTGGCAGAATGCCGGCCCTTCTGAAACGGTTTGAGACGAAAACAACCAAGATTTGGGAGCGGATGGGCATACGCCAGGTGGGTTTCTGGACTACGATAATCGGGCCTTCGCATCTGGAGCTGGTTTATATGCTGGCCTGGGAATCACTGGAGGAGCGCCAGCGCAAGTGGGAACTTTTCCAGGCCGATCCTGAATGGTTGCAGGCATGGGCTGAATCCGAAAAAGACGGCATCATTGTTGCCAATGTTGCCAGTTCCTTCCTGAGCCCGACCAAATTCTCGGCGCTTCAGTAGGTTAGCGTACAAATCGGGATCACAGATGGCATCACAGACTACGCCGGTATGGTTCATCACCGGTTGCTCCACTGGCTTTGGCCATCAGCTTGCAAAACTTGTTCTTGAGCGTGGCTTGCGTGCCGTAGTCACGGCCCGCGATCAATCCCGCGTCGCAGAACTTGCGCGCAGTGCTAGCGAAAGTTGTCTTGCGCTTGATCTTGATGTCACCAGTGGCACGCAGATTGAAGCAGCGGTGAAGGCAGCTCAAGCGCGTTTTGGCCGTATTGACGTGCTCGTTAACAATGCCGGCTACGGTTACCAGGCTTCAGTCGAGGAGGGTGACGACGCAGAGATCCGGGAGATGTTCGATGCCAACGTCTTCGGTCTTTTTGCGATGACGCGGGCCGTGCTGCCCGGCATGCGGGCAAATCGAAGCGGTCATGTGCTGAACATCAGCTCCGTTGCCGGCTTGATCGGACTACCGGGGTCCGGCTATTACGCTGCCGGCAAACACGCGGTTGAGGGCTGGTCCGATGCGTTGGCAGCGGAGGTCAAGCCACTTGGTATCCAGGTCACTTGCATTGAACCAGGGCCGTTTCGCACCGATTTTGCCGGGCGCTCGCTGCGGCAGACCCTGAACAGGATTGCGGACTATGCCGACACGGCGGGTGCTCGGCTGAAAGGTACGGTTCAGGCTAGTGGCAACCAGGCCGGCGACCCGGTTCGGGCGGCAGAGGCCATGATTCGGATTACTGAGACAGCCAACCCGCCACGCCACCTTGTACTGGGCGCGTTTGGCGTGGAGGTCGTCGCGAATCGGTTGAAGGCAACTTTGGCCGAGCTCGAGAGCTGGCGTGATGTCGGTGTCTCCACTGATTTTCCGAAGACTGATGTGAATTAGGGTTTGTCCTAGTTTGTTATTAAATGGTCTGACAATAAAATTGCTCAACATTTACGCAACTGTAGTTGGGCATCAATGAACCACGGCTTTCTGAAATACACCGGCGTGATAGAAGAGGCGGACGCAGCGATGGTGGATGCCTGTGGTTGGCTTCGGGGTGTGCTCAAGTGCTCCCATTCTGTCCGAGCTTGAACACCATGCTGGACATCTCCCCCGTCAACGTCCCCAAAGCCGCCGATGTGCTGGCCGGCATCCTGCGCGAGAAAATTCTGGAAGGGCATTTGAACGCCGGCATGCCGCTGCCCAATGAGCGCGATTTGGGAACCCAGGCAGGCCTGTCGCGC
>JANOTE010000441.1:0-1940 GCA_031416195.1 Rhodoferax sp. | reverse complement strand
GAAAAGGAACTGGTGAACGACCCCAAGGAGCGCGCCGAACACGTGATGCTGATCGACCTGGCGCGCAACGACATCGGCCGCATCGCCAAGACCGGCAGCGTCAAGGTGACCGAGGCCTTCGCGGTGGAGCGTTACAGCCACGTCATGCACATTGTGAGCAACGTCGAAGGCACGTTGATGGACGGCCCTGATGGACAAAAATTAGGCAGCATGGACGTGCTCAAAGCCACCTTCCCGGCGGGCACGCTGACGGGCGCGCCCAAGGTTCATGCGATGGAACTCATCGACCAGCTGGAACCCACCAAGCGCGGCATCTATGGCGGCGCCTGCGGCTACTTGAGCTACGCCGGTGACATGGACGTGGCCATCGCCATCCGCACCGGCATCATCAAGGATGACATGCTCTACGTGCAGGCGGCAGCCGGCGTGGTTGCGGATTCGATTCCCGAGCTGGAGTGGAAGGAAACCGAAGCCAAGGCGCGCGCGCTCTTGCGGGCGTCAGAACTGGTGGAAGAGGGGCTGGAGTGAGCACCATGACTAACCCATCCAATTCAAAAATCAAGTTGTTGATGATCGACAACTACGACAGCTTCACCTACAACATCGTCCAGTATTTTGGCGAGCTCGGGGCAGAGGTTGAGGTGTTCCGCAACGATGAAATCACGGTCGAAGGCATTGCCGCGCGCGCGCCCGACCGGCTGGTGGTATCCCCAGGGCCGTGCACGCCCCACGAGGCGGGCATTTCGGTGGCGGCCATCCAGCACTTTGCGGGCAGGCTGCCGATTTTGGGTGTGTGCCTGGGCCATCAAGCCATTGGCGCGGCCTTTGGCGGCAAGATCATCCGCGCACAGCAGTTGATGCACGGCAAGACCAGCGTCATCAGCACCACGCAAGAGGGCGTGTTTGCCGGGCTGCCCGAAAAGTTCACCGTCAACCGCTACCACTCACTGGCGATTGAGCGCGCCACGTGCCCCGCCGTGCTGGCTGTCACGGCCTGGACAGATGATGGCGAAATCATGGGCGTGCGGCACACCGGCTTTGCGCAAGCCGTGCGGATTGAAGGCGTGCAGTTTCACCCGGAATCGATCCTCACCGAGCACGGGCATGCGATGCTGAAGAATTTCCTGATGTGATGGCGGTTGCCGTTTGAATTGGCGGCACAGGGTATCTCAAGGCACATCCATCTCCATCCCGCTGTAAATTCAATGTGCTATTATTTAAATAGCTACTTATGTATATTACACGAGGGCCAGAGGCCTAAATGATCACTTTATATGAGCTGCGCTGGTCCCATTACTGCGAAAAAGTCCGCCTGGCGCTGGGCTACATGGGTTTGCCCTGGCGCGCGGTCAGCATCAACGCGTTTGGCAAAAAAGAGCTGCAGGCGCACCCCCGCCCGGTGCATTTGCCCAACGCCACAGTACCTGCCATTTGGGACGACAGCACGCAGTAGTTTGTGCTAGGTGATTTTTTGAGTGCCCGGCTGCGTTGAGTGACCTGTTTTTGCCCGATATCGCGGGCGGCCAATGACCTGCTGGTGGTTGGCACCAACGCGTTTGTCGCATATGAATTGTTTATCGGTGCCAAGCTGCCGACGGGCAATGAAGAAACTGAAGACTTTGACTTGGCGTGGTGCCGGGGCAGCAAGGTGTCGCTGGCCACGCCCAGCACGCACCCCTTGCCCAAAAACGAAGCGTTTGACCCAATGGCGTCCCTGATTGAGCAGGAATGGCTCTGGAGAGGAACGGCTGTCAGCATGGTCGTCGCCACTGTCAGGGGACGCGCCGCGCCGCTGGTGGTGCCCGACCCGCGCTGGATGGCGCTGCACAAGCTTTGGCTGGCTGACAAACCGGAAAGGCGAGCCGGCAAAAAAGATAAAGACCGCCGCCAGGGCGTGGTGCTGCTGGACGCCGCGCGGTATTTTTTGCAAGCCTCGCACC
>JANOTE010000440.1:0-3102 GCA_031416195.1 Rhodoferax sp. | reverse complement strand
CGGGTGACCTTACGGCTGGCAAACTCGGGCTTGTCGGCCACGTTGGTGGTGCTGGTGATATTGGGTTCGTGGCGGGCGATCAGTTCGCCATCTTTGGTGGCCACCAAATCGGGTTCAATGAAGTCTGCGCCCATCTGGATGGCCATTCTGTAGCCCTCCAGTGTGTGCTCCGGCAAGTAGCCCGCCACGCCGCGATGCCCGGTGATCAGCGGCACGGCGCCGTCCAGCGTCAAAAGCGGCTCAGGCCCGCTGGAGCCACCGCAGGCCGCTAAAGCCGCTACGCCGACGCAAGTGATCGCCAGACGGCGGGTGAAAATATTAGTGAAAGAGTGGTTCATCGGATTGTCCTTGGTTGTGATGTTGGGAATGTAGTTTCATCACATGACAAAGGAATGTCAAATTGATGACGATTTCCCCCAAAAACCCGGTAGCGCTTAGCCCCGTACCGCATGGGACAATTCGCGGATGTTCCTATTGTTTGAAGAAGCCGGAAAGTTCATGGCCGGCAAGGTGCTGTCAGAGGCTGAAGCGTCGCTGCAGGTTGAGTTAGACAGTGGCAAGCGCGTCAAGGTCAAGGCCGCCAATGCGCTCTTGAGGTTCGAAAAACCTGCGCCGGCAGCCTTTGTCAGTGCCGCGCAGTCGTTGAGTCAGAGCATTGAGCTTGAGTTGGCCTGGGAATTTTCACCAGACGATGAATTTGGCTTTTCCGATCTGGCAAAAGACTATTTCTCAAGCGATGGTAAAGCCGCCACGCTGGAGCAACAGGCCGCAGCGCTGTTTCGCCTGTTCGAGTCGCCGCATTACTTTCGCCGGGCGGGCAAAGGGCGGTTTCGCAAAGCCCCAGCGGATGTGATCGCGCTGGCGCTGGCAGCGATTGAAAAAAAGAAGCAGATCGCCGAGCAAATCACGCAGTGGGTGGCGAGTTTAAGTGCTGGCACCTGCCCCACGCCGATTCGCGATCAGCTTTACAAAATCCTTTTCAAGCCCGACAAAAATGCGCCCGAGTACAAGGCGGTGGTCGAGGCCTCGCGCGCTACGCACCTGGCACCGCTGCATTTGCTGCAACAGGCTGGTGCCATTGATTCGCCGTACCAATTCCATTGGCGGCGTTTTTTGCTGGAGAATTTTCCCAAAGGTACCGGATTCTCCTCGATGCAAGCGCCTGTTATTCGCGATGATCTGCCCATGGCAGCCGTGCAGGCCTTCTCCATCGATGACTCGGCCACCACCGAAATTGACGATGCCCTGAGCGTGCAGGGCTTGGGCACGGGCGAGGTCACCATCGGCGTACACATTGCCGCGCCGGGCCTGGCGGTGCAGCCCGGTGACGCGATTGACAAGCTGGGTCGCGCGCGGCTGTCCACGGTCTACATGCCGGGCTACAAAGTCACCATGCTGCCCGACGAGGTGGTGCAAAGCTACACGCTGCTTGAAGGTCGCGATTGCCCCGCGGTGTCGTTGTATGTGACGCTGGACGAGGCCACGCTGGAGATCAAAACCAACGTCACCAAACTGGAGCGCGTGCCGATTGTGGCCAACCTGCGGCATGACCGATTGGACACGGTTGTGACTGCACCATGGCTCGAAAATGCCGATTTTGAGCATGAAAATGGCTCCTCGCTCCCATCCGATTTGCGTGAATCGCTCTCATTTTTATACCGCCTGGCGCAAAACCTCAAAGCCAAGCGCGAGGTGGTGCGCGGCAAGCCCGAGAACTTCAACCGGCCCGACTACAACTTTCGCCTGGTGGGCAACGAAGGCCATGAGCCCAAGGGTGATGAGCTGGTGCAAATCAGCACCCGCCAGCGTGGCGCGCCGCTGGATTTGATCGTCGCCGAAGCGATGATTCTGGCCAACAGCACCTGGGGCCGATGGATGGCCGAGCTGGGTGTGCCGGGCATTTACCGCAGCCAGGCCTCGTTGCTACCCGGTGTCAAGGTGCGAATGGGCACCAAGGCGCTGCCACATGCCGGCATTGGCGTTGCGGCCTATGCGTGGAGTACTTCGCCGCTGCGCCGCTATACCGACCTGGTCAACCAGTGGCAGATCATCGCCTGCGCGCGCCATGGCAGAACAGCGGCATTGGCGGCACCGTTCAAGCCCAAGGATGCTGAGCTGTTCTCCATCATCAGCAGTTTTGATGCGGCTTACTTCGCCTACAACGGTTACCAGGGTGCGATGGAGCGGTTTTGGACGCTCAAATACCTACAGCAAAACAGCATCACCGAAATCACTGCCACGGTGTTCAAAGAGAACATGGTGCGCGCCGATGACATGCCCCTGGTGCTGCCCGTCATGGGTGCGGCCAACCTGCCGCGCGGCGCGCATGTGCGTGTGAAGTTGGGCGATATTGACGAGATTTCGCTGGACATAGCGGGTACGGTGATCGAGCGGCTGGATGTGCTGGACGATGACGGTTCGGAAAACAACGAAGGTGAAGACGACCGTGATGACGAACCCGTGGCCGGCCCCATTGCGATTGCGCTTGACATGAATGAACCTGAGGCTGCTACGGCGGATGTCGCAGTCACCCCTGCGGTGCCCAGCCCGTAACCTTACGCCGCATGAACCTGAAGGACTTCAGTACCCTGCAGCTTGCCTTGGCCGCGTCCATCGCGGTGCATGCGGTGTTGCTGACGGTGCGCTTCGTTGACCCGGAGTCCTTCAACCGCGTGTTTCAGGACACGCCGCTGGAAGTGATCCTGGTCAACGCCCGCACCAACGACAAGCTGGAGCGCGCCGACATGGCCAAAGCCATTGCCCAAGCCACGCTGGCAGGCGGTGGTGATGCGGACAAAGGTCGCGCCACAACGCCGCTGCCTCCCAGCGCCCTGTCTGAAGCCGGGGACGTGCAGGAGGAAGAAACGCGCCGCCAACTACAGTTTTTGCAAGAGCAGCAAAACCGGATGTTGGTGCAGGTCAAAAACCAGTTGGCCGCGATGCCATCGCCCTTGCCAAACCGCCCGGGTGCCACACCCGAGCAGCAGGCTGCCGAAGAAAAACGCCGCCGTCTGATCAAGCTGTTGGCCGAGATCGAGCGGCGCATCAACACGGAAAACGCGCGACCCAAAAAGCGCTATATCAGCCCCGCGACGCGCGAGG
>JANOTE010000439.1:0-2018 GCA_031416195.1 Rhodoferax sp. | reverse complement strand
TTTGGCTGCCTTCAGTTTCCGCTGCACCAGGGAGGCGTGGCGCAGCTGTTTGTCTGGTCCGACACACGCCGCTTTGAGTCGGCTGATCTGCCTTTTCTTCACCAGCTCAGTGAACAACTAGCCCCCCGGATCGAGAACGTGCAGCTGCTTGACCGCCTGGCAGGTGAAGTTGCCGACGCTGAGCGGCAGAAAATCTCGCGGGACATTCATGACAGCGCAATCCAGCCCTACATCGGCCTCAAGTTCGGCCTGGAAGCCCTGGCACGCAAGATTCCCCCGGAAAGCCCCGTTGCCAACGACATCAACAGGCTTGTTGAAATGGCAACCTCGGAGATCACGGAACTGCGGACCTTCGTCAAGGGTCTCCGGGGCGATGAAGACCCTGGGCGTGCTGCACTGGTTCCGGCTTTACGCCGTCAGGCGGCGCGTTTCAGCGAGCTTTATGGCATTGCGGTTGCAGTGGAGTCACCCCCTGAATTGCGCATTGGCGATGCCCTGGCCAATGAGGCGTTCCATATCGTGAGCGAAGCCTTGAGCAACGTGCGTCGCCACACCAGCGCATCCAGCGCACACATCAAGCTGTCTTGCGGCCAGCAGTTGTTTACCTTGCATATCAGCAACCCCTGCGGGCTTGGTGCGGCGGGCAAGCTGTTTACGCCGCATTCCATTGCCGAGCGAACATTGGCCTTGGGCGGGGCCTGCCGGGTCACGACAGAGACCGGTGGACAGACTGAGGTGACTGTCGAAATCCCGTTGCGCCGCGCTTAAAGCGGGCTGAATCGGCAGCGCAAATTTGCGCGTTTGGGTGTACCTTTTGGTAATATTCACGTTGCAAAGTGTCGATTTTTGCTACACCATAGGCTGCCAGTACAAAACAGCGACAGAAACGCTCAACCAAATCACGGAGTTAGGACAATGGCGCAAAAGTTGCTTAATGTCCCATAGTGTGACAGTGAAGGTGGGATATCCCTGTCGAAAATAACATCAAAGATGGCATATGCAACTAAGTGCAACAAAACCCGTCAGCGTGTTTCTGGTTGACGACCACAAAACGGTGCTTTGGGGTCTGGAGCGACTCATCGAAAGCACTTCACCCCAAATGTGTGTGGTGGGCATGGCTGGAAACTGTGATGAGATGTTTGTAAAACTGCCTGCCGCCAGGCCAGACTTGATCCTTCTGGATCTAGATTTAGGGGGCATCAGCAGTTTGGGTTGTCTTGAAAAGCTCACTGCGACTGTGCCCGCGCGGGTATTGATCCTCACCGGCTCGAACGACCCGGCAGTTCACCAGCATGCGGTGGTACACGGAGCCCGTGGCGTGATACACAAGCAAGTGGCCGCAGAGGTGCTGTTGTGCGCCATCCAGAAGGTGCATCTGGGAGAAATCTGGCTAGATCGCAACACGCTTGGGCAGGTGCTGACAACTTTGGCCCGTGGCGAAAAAAGGTCACGCGAGGCCATCAAGCTTGATTTGCTGACAGCCAAAGAGCGCCAAGTCGTGGCCACAATTGTGGAAGAAAAAGGAGCCCGCATCAAGGGCATTGCCGACAGGATGCACATCAGTGAACACACAATGCGCAACCACTTGACGTCGATCTACGAAAAGCTGGAAGTGGCCGGGCACATGGAACTTTACCTCTTCGCAGCGCAACACTTCACCCCGGAGGCGGTTTACTGACAGCTTTGTGCAATGGCGAAATAAGGTCGTGCAAGCCAACGCGGGGCATCGATGGATATGATTTTTGGGCCATCCTGCCGACGGCAAAAACACTATAATATTAATAGCTAATTACGCATATAAAACGGGATATAGAAGCGTATTTATTCAATCATTTGGTGATTTTGAGCGATTTTCCTTTAAAAATTAACTTTCAGGTTAATTTTTCCAGCCAATGCGACTGGTATCACCCTGCACACGCTCGCAGCGCAGGCTTCCCTCGCAACGCGTACCAGCTACCATCCAAAACATGACACAGAAAATTCCCATCCCATGGTGGACTGTTGCAGCGCCCTTGGTC
>JANOTE010000438.1:0-17514 GCA_031416195.1 Rhodoferax sp. | reverse complement strand
TAAAAATTCACGGCGCAAATCGTCGGAGCCGAATCGGGCCAGCGCGGGTGTACACATATCCGTGTGTACGCCAATCGCCATGGGCACGCCGCCTGCGTTGCATTCACCCAGGGCCTCGGCCATCACCATGGAGTAGCTGAAGTCCAACGCCATGCCGCCATATTCGATGGGGTACTTCAAGCCGAGCAACCCCAGGTCACCGAGCTTTTTAAACACCTGATGACTGGGGAACTCTTGCGCAGCCTCCCACTCGGCGATGAAGGGGTTGATCTCTTTGGCGACAAATTTGCGAACAGTGTCGGCAATCTGTTCGTGCTCGGGGGTGAATTTCATCGTGAACTTTGCGGTTGAGTAGATGGAGGAAGTGAGCTAAAAACGCGCAACGCCAAAGGTGTTGGGATGCAGGGTACGGCGGTTTGCTTCATCAGCGAGACTCAGACACAGGCCCAGCATTCGCCGGGTGTCACGTGGGTCAATGATGCCGTCGTCCCACAGGCGGGCGGTGCCAAACAATGCGGTGGACTCTTTGTCGAGGCGAGCGCGCAGCGCGTCAGACATGGCTTGCAAGGCCACTTCGTTGGCCGGTGCGCCGGATCGCGCCACCTTGCTGCGGTTCACGATGTCCATTACCTTGGCGGCCTGCGCGCCACCCATCACCGCCGTACGGGCGGTAGGCCAGGCAAAGATAAAGCGCGGGTCAAATCCACGCCCGCACATGCCGTAATTGCCGGCACCGTAAGAGCCGCCCAGCACGATAGTGAACTTGGGTACACGCGCGTTGGCCACAGCCTGAATCATTTTGGAGCCGTGCTTCACGGCACCGCTGCGCTCAGCGACGGAGCCCACCATGTAGCCTGTTGTGTTTTGCAAAAATACCAGTGGCGTATCGCTCTGGTCACATAACTGGATGAACTGCGCAGCTTTGGTCGAGCCCTCGGGTTGAATCGGGCCGTTGTTGCCCAGAATGCCTACCAGATGCCCTTGAATACGGGCGTAGCCGCACATCGTCTCAGCGGCGTAGCTGGACTTGAATTCGAGAAAGTCGGAAGCATCCACCAGCCGCGCAATCACCTCGCGTACATCGTAAGGCTCGCGCTCATCGGCGGGCACCAGGCCCACCAATTCCTGCTCGTCAAACAGTGGCTCTGAAAACTTGACGGGGGCGGATGCGGCATCCCACTTCAACTTGTCCATCAACTCGCGCGCCATGGCAATCGCGTGGGCATCGTCTTCGCACAGATATTCGCCCAGCCCCGTCACACTGGCATGAGTCTCGGCACCCCCCAGCGCTTCTTCATCACTGTCCTCACCAATCGCCGCCTTGACCAGAGGCGGCCCTGCGAGGAACACCTTGCTTCGCCCGCGCACCAGAATCACATAGTCCGACAGCCCCGTGTGGTACGCGCCACCTGCGGTGGACGAGCCATGCACCACCGCCACCTGCGGCAGTCCCGCAGCCGACATCCGCGCCTGATTGGCAAAGCTGCGCCCGCCATCGACAAAAATCTCGGCTTGGTACATCAGGTTGGCCCCGCCGCTTTCAATCAAATAAATCAGCGGCAATTTGTTCTCACGCGCCACATCCTGCGCACGTAGAGCCTTGCGCAGACCCATGGGCGCGATGGTTCCGCCCTTCACCGCGCTGTCATTGGCAGTGATCATGCAGCGCCTGCCCGCTACCATGCCAATGCCCACGATGGAGCCACCACCCATTACCGACTTTTTGCCATCATCATCGTGCATGTTGAGCCCCGCGAGACGACTCAGTTCAAGAAACGGTGAACCTCGATCAAGCAGGCGCGCCACCCGCTCACGCGGCAGCAACTGGCCGCGCTGCTCGAACTTGGTGCGCTTGGATTCGGACTCGGCAATCACAATGTTTTGCAGTCGCTGAACCTCGTCCAGCAAGCCTTGCATGCGCTGCACATTGGCAGCGAAACTGGGCGACTTGGGGGTGACTTTTGAACGCAAGGCAGGCATGGGCTTGAATCTTTGTAGATTCACACATTAGACGTTAAGGTAACGTTAACGTCAACTAAATGCCTATTAGGTGTTTTCACTATGACATGAGTCATACAATGACTTTAGCATCGCGTTTCTGCAATTGAGCTACCCAAACAATCCGTCCGCCCCGAAAGATCAACACCATGAATCTCGAACAATGCACCCAAGCCATACGCGCCAAAGTCGGCGCAGACAGCGGTCTGGAAGCCACATTGAAGTTTGACTGCGATGCCGATGGCTGCATCTACATCGATGGCAAGGCCACCCCCAACACGGTGAGTAACACCGATTCAGAAGCCGACTGCACCGTTGGCATCACCGTGGAAAATCTCACCGCCATGCTCAATGGGGAGCTGGATCCGGTTACCGGCTTCATGGGCGGCAAGCTCAAGGTGGCGGGCGACATGAGCGTGGCCATGCGCTTGCAACGGGTGGTCTAAACCTTGCGTATTGACTCGTCCGCCGCGCAGGCGTTTGTCGATTCGCACCGCGAGGAGGCCAGTTCCGAGCTGTTTGGCATCTCTGAGCTGTGCACAGAATTCGGCATCACTCTTCGCGCATTGCGCTTCTATGAAGACAAAGGCTTGCTGGCACCCCGGCGGATCAGCGGTGCGCGCGTGTACACCCGGCGCGACCGGGCAAGGCTGTCGCTGATACTGCGCGCCAAGGCCATCGGCTCACCACTGTCCGAAATCAAGCGCTATCTGGACTTGTATGGCGACCACGGCGAGGGCCGCATCCAGCAGCTCAGCTACGTCATCACCCGCACCGACGCTGCGATTGCCGAACTTGAGCAAAAGCGCACACGTATCGATGAGACACTCGCCGAACTCAAAGTGATCAACGCGAGTTGCCGCAAGCAGGTGGACTCACGCAGCCGGGGCAAAGTTAAGAAATCCGGTTGACGCAAAACAGACACCGTTGACAGAGTCACAACAATTCTGTCATTTGCTTGCTTTTACGGCCTCGTCCAATATCTCAATCCAATGCCGTACGGGCATGTCCGTGCCGCTTTGCAGATGCGTGATGCAACCGATATTGGCGCTGACGATCACTTGGGGCTGCAAGTCCGCCAGATGACCCAACTTGCGGTCACGCAGTTGATAGGCCAGATCAGGGTTAAGAACTGAATACGTGCCCGCTGAGCCACAGCAAAGATGTGACTCGTTCAGTGCGGTTTGGATGTTGAAGCCTAGCGCGTTCAGGTGCGTTTCCACGCCACCCTTGAGTTGTTGCCCGTGTTGCAGCGTACACGGCGAGTGAAATGCGGTCTTTCCGGCGGCCTTGCCTGAATCCACCTTGCCGCGCAGGTTTTCCGCCAGCTCGGGCAGCCATTCGCTCAGGTCTTTGGTCAGTTCGCTGATACGGTTTGCCTTGGCAGCGTAGGCGGCATCGTTTTGCAGGATGTGGCCGTATTCCTTGACGGTGACGCCGCAGCCCGAGGCGTTCATGAGAATGGCCTCAACAGCGTTCTGACCTTCAAGGTGCGGCCACCAAGCGTCGATATTGGCGCGCATCTGGGCTTTGCCACCGTCTTGATCGTTCAAATGAAACTTGACGGCCCCGCAGCAGCCCGCGCTTGCCGCAAACACGCTTTGCACGCCGATTGCATCCAGCACACGGGCGGTGGCGCGGTCGATGTTGGGCATCATGGAAGGCTGTACGCAGCCTTTAAGCAGCAGCACCTTGCGTGCGTGTTGGCGAGCGGGCCACGCGCCTGCTTCCTGGCGCGCGGGCACTTTGTTTTTAAGCGAGGCGGGCAACACGCCGCGCACCATTTGACCGATCTTCATCGCGGGGCCAAACAGCGGTGAAGGCAGGCCTTCTTTCAACGCCCAACGCAGTGCTTTTTCTGATGTGGGACGCGGCACTTTGGCATCCACCAGCTTGCGACCGATATCGACCAGGTGACCGTAATCGACTCCGCTGGGGCAGGTGGTTTCGCAGTTGCGGCAGGTCAGGCAACGATCCAGATGCAGTTGTGTTTTGCGCGTGGGCGCAGCACCCTCCAGCACCTGCTTCATCAGGTAAATGCGTCCGCGCGGGCCGTCCAGCTCGTCACCCAAAAGTTGGTAAGTGGGGCACGTGGCATTGCAAAAACCGCAGTGCACACATTTGCGCAGGATGGCCTCGGCAGCGTTGCCGTCGGCAGTGTTTTTGTACTCAGGCGAGAGGTTGGTTTGCATGGTGACTTAAGCAGCCGCAGTGAGATCTGAAAACAGCCGGTGGCGGCCAAAGATGTTCGCGGGGTCGAATTCGGCTTTGAGGCGATGGTGAATCGTGTCCAGCGGGGGTTTCAACGGGTCAAATACGGCGATTGACTTCTTGGAGTCCGTGTGGGCGGCAACGAACAAGGTGGCATTGCCGCCTGCCGCATTGGCAGCAGCGCGCAGTTTTTGCGCCCGTTGCAAGTCGCCAGCGGGTGCCCAAACCCAACGCTGACCACCCAGCCAGTCGATCATCGTGTCGCCCACATTCAGCGGCTCGGTAGTTTGGGGCACTGATAGGCGCCACAGGTCATCGCCCCGCGCAAAGCCATCGCTGAACCAGGGCAGGCGCAGGTCGCGTGCGGCCGTCCAATCGGCAGAGGTTTGAACCGAATCAACCCGTTCTCCAGGCACTTCCTTAAGCAAGCGTGCAATCGCTGCATTCACCGCAGCCACTGCACCGCGAAGGCGAAGGTAGACAGAGGGTTGACCTGCGTCAATCACCCATGAGCTGGCATTCAGCGGCAGCGGCTGGCCCGCCCATTCATTGAGCTTGCGCAGGGCCGTCGCCTGGTCCAGATGAAAGCGCAGCGTAGCCTGTGCAGGCGCAACGGGCAGAACTTTGATAGAGACTTCGGTGATCACACCCAGCGTACCCATGGAGCCCGCCATCAAGCGCGACACATCGTAGCCCGCCACGTTTTTCATCACCTGGCCACCAAAGGTCAGCAGCTCGGCGCGGCCATTGAGAACCTGCACGCCCAGCATGAAATCACGCACGCCGCCTGCGGTTGCACGGGCCGGGCCACTCAAGGCGGCGGCGACCATGCCGCCGACGGTTGCGGTGGCCGCAGTGGCATGCCCGAACTGATACTGCGGTGGCTCAAACGGCAGGCACTGGCCCTTTTCGGCCAGTGCCGCCTCCAGCTCAGCCAGTGGCGTGCCAGCGCGTGCGGTCACCACCAGCTCGCTGGGCTCGTAGCTGGTGATGCCGCTAAATAGACGCGTGTCCAGCACTTCGCCTATCAGAGGCCCGCCATAAAAATCTTTGCTGCCGCCGCCGCGAATACAAATTGGTGTGCCACTGGCTGCTGCCGCGCGCACTTGGTCGATCAAGGGTTGAAGTGTCAGCATGTGGGGTCTATCTGAATGGTCATCTCACGGGTCATGGATTCACCCGGTTGCAATACCTGTACGCCCAAGGCCTCGGCGCTGGCTACGCCCTGCGCCGTGAGGTTGATGGCATTGTTGACGTGGCTGACGGGTTCAATGGCAATGCAGTCGTGTGCGGCATTGGTGAACACGACAAGGCGTGTCATGTTGCTGGTTATGCGGGTGTGCAGCAGGTCGTCTTTCAAGTCAAGCGCGCCGCTCCAGCCGTCAAAGCAGTGATCCACATCCAGCGTGGCGCAATCTGCCGTGATGCCGCCTGATTCGCTGCGGTGGGTGGGCAGTTTCAGCGCGTCCATCTCCCAGCGGCCCAGGGCCTGGAATGAGATTCGGCTGTTGGCACGTTTTACAAAATACGGGTGCCAGCCCAGGCCGACGGGTGTAGCGTGGGTTGATTGGTTGGTGATGCTCAAGGTCATCTCCAGCGCATTGTCCGACAGGCGAAACGCCTGCGAAGTGTCGAAGGCGAAGGGCCAGGAGCCATCGGATTGGTGTTGGTACGACAGCAGGGCGAAGCGCTCATTGGCTTCAATCGCTTCCCAAGGCCGCGTCCAGCCAACGCCATGGATCGCATGTGGCTCGGTGCCGAAATTTTTGATCAGCGGATGGTTGGTGCCCTCCCACGCGAGGGAGGCGTGCGCGATGCGATTGGAGAACGGCACCAGTGGATAGCTGCCAGATTCGCGCGCGCTCAGCAACCCATTCGCGCCGGGTGAGCGCAACACCGCCACATCACCACACCAAAGCCCTGCAATGCACCCACCCGCGCTGGGCACGATTTCGCAGCGCAGTTGGGCGGCGGTTAAAACGAGAGTTGCTGGGCGCGAGTTCATCGTATGTCGTTTGCTTTACAGGCAGCCATTGTGCACCGAGCCGCCGACCTGAGTTGTGAGCCGCAGGCAAAGGTCAACCCGTAAAAAAACCCGCGAAGGCTTTCACCTTTGCGGGTTTGAAGATTCTCTTTACCTTGGAGAAACTTGAAGTGACAGAAGCAGGTCAGCGGTAGCTTGGCGTTGGTTTAGCGGTTATAGGCCGTCTCACCATGGCTGGTGATGTCCAGTCCTTCGCGCTCATCTTCTTCGGAGACACGCAGGCCGATAACCAGATCAATGAGCTTGAAGGCGATGAACGCCACAACAGCAGACCACACGATGGTGATCAGCACGCCTTGCAGCTGAATCCACACTTGGCCACCAATGCTGTAGCCTTCGCCGACCTTGTTGGCCACGTAGTCATACACGCCCGTGCCACCCAATGAGGGAGCTGCAAACACGCCAGTGAGCAATGCGCCGACGATACCGCCCACGCCGTGAACGCCAAACACATCAAGCGAGTCATCAGCGCCGAGCATGCGCTTCAAGCCATTCACGCCCCATAGGCAGGCAAACCCCGAGATCAAGCCAATGACGATCGCGCCCATCGGGCCGACGAAGCCGCAAGCAGGCGTAATCGCTACCAAGCCAGCCACTGCGCCAGAAGCTGCGCCGAGCATTGAGGCTTTGCCTTTAGAGAGCGCTTCGCCAGTAATCCAAGCCAACGCGGCAGCCGACGTCGCCACCAACGTGTTGATAAAGGCCAAGGCTGTCAAACCATTGGCTTCAAGGTTGGAGCCGGCGTTGAAGCCAAACCAGCCAAACCACAGCATCGAAGCGCCCACCATTGTCAGCGTCAAGCTGTGAGGTGTCATGGATTCTTTGCCGTAGCCAATGCGCTTGCCAATCACATACGCACCGACCAAGCCAGCCACAGCGGCGTTGATGTGAACCACGGTGCCGCCCGCGAAATCAAGCGCGCCCTTGGTCCACAAGAAACCTGCGGTAGCCTGTACTTTTTGCAGCGAGGCAGCGTCGGTGATCGCATCAGGGCCGGCCCAGTACCACACCATGTGGGCGATAGGGATGTAGCTGAAAGTAAACCACAGCACGCTGAAAGCCAGCACCGCAGAGAACTTGATGCGCTCGGCAAATGCACCGACGATCAGCGCACAGGTAATTGCAGCAAACGTGGCTTGGAAGGCGACAAAACTCAGCTCCGGAATGACCACGCCTTTGGAGAAGGTGGCGGCCACAGAATCTGGGGTGATTCCCTTGAGGAACAGCTTGTCAAAACCGCCGAAGAATTGCCCGTCGCCGCCGAAGGTCAGGGTGTAGCCGTAAATCGCCCACAACACGTAAATCAAGGCGCTCACCACAAATACTTGCATCAACACGGAGAGCATGTTTTTGCTGCGCACCAAGCCGCCGTAGAACAAAGCCAAGCCAGGGATGGTCATGAAAATCACCAAGGCGGTAGCGATGGTCATCCATGCGGTGTCGCCCTTGTTGGGTGTCGGCGTAGGCGCGGGGGCGGCTGCGGGCGCACCCACTGCAGACGCAGCCGTCGCCGTCGCCCGGGCTGCTGCCGGTACAGCAACTTCAGCCGCAGTGGTAGTGGCAGGCGCAGGCGCTGCCGTTTGGGCCGTCACAGGCGCGCCCAACCCCAGCAAACTTAAGCCCAAGATAAAGGAGGCGATTAATTTTTTCATGTTGTTTACTCTTTGTGATCACGCAAATGCCTTGCAGCGTCAAAGCGCTTCTTTGCCAGTTTCGCCCGTGCGGATGCGTACCACCTGCTCCAGGTTGTAAACGAAGACCTTGCCGTCGCCAATCTTGCCGGTGCGGGCAGCGGCCTCAATCGCTTCAATCACGCGGTCAACCAAGTCATCCGAAATGGCCGCCTCGATCTTGACTTTCGGCAGAAAGTCGACCACGTACTCGGCACCGCGGTAGAGTTCGGTGTGACCTTTTTGGCGGCCAAAGCCTTTGACTTCGGTCACGGTGATGCCTTGCACCCCGATGGCGGACAGTGCCTCGCGCACTTCGTCCAGCTTGAACGGTTTGATGATGGCGGTAACGAGTTTCATGGGTTTCCTTTGAACGGATTGCGTGGCACTGGCGTGGCTGAGAAGCCGACTCAGAAGCTGTATTTCAGGCCAACGACCACAGTGTCTTTACCCAAAAAGCGACCATTCAAATCGGTGTAAAACGACTTCTTGGCATCGGTGCCCATCAACGTACCGGCGATCACCAGGCCGTTGCCAAAGTCTTTCGACACGGCCAGAGAGTAGTCGGTGTAATCGCCAGTGTTGCCCGCCTGGTTGGGGATGGTCTGGCGACCAATGTGGGGCGTGAATGCGAAGCCATTGCCCAAATCAAACGTGGCAGCCGCTTCCAGGTAGGCGCTGCCCGAGCTGTTCAGGTTGCCGATGAAGTTGCCAGTAGACTGGCCGTACTTCACGGTGGCGGGGCCATACGTCAATGCACCATAGATTTCGGTCGTGTTGGCGTTGGCGTAGCCCGCACCCGCAGCGGTGTTGCCCGGATATTGATAAGTGATGACGCCGATGTCAAAACCCAACCCGCTGCTGATTTCGCCTTTGAAACCAGCGTACAGGTCAATCTCGTAAGCGCCCTCGGTCGCGCCCAAATAGTCTTTGATCCACTTGATATTCGAGGCCCAGGCACCCGCGTAGAAGCCGCTCTTGTGCGAAAAATCAACGCCGCCTTGAATGGCCGGGTCGAACGAGGTTTGCGAAATGCCACGGAAGCGATAGTCGCTCACCACGCCCACATTGAACGCCAGCGTGTAGTCTGGCTCGGGCGCTTTGGCCTGCGCCATCACGGCAGAGCCCGTGAACGTGGACGCCAATACGAGTGCGATTTGCGCTGTGGTTTTAGATTGAAATTTCATGGTGCTGCTCCGAGGGGTTAAAAATGACGAAAAATGGTGAACTGAATATGCACAGACCATGCCAGACTAACAATTCGGATTCTTGATGCAAGCACGTCAACGCAATTGCATGCTGTGCGTTGTGTAAACTGTATAAATAAACAGTTTGTGTTTTGCGCTAAATTGGTGCATTAACTTGGTGCGCTTTTCCTGCGAACGCACCGAAATAGAGAGGAATCCCCGTGAGCTTATCTTTGGTGCAAAGCCGCGCCCTACTGGGTTTGAACGCGGCCCCGGTCACCGTCGAGGTGCATTTGGCCAATGGCCTGCCGAGCTTTACTTTGGTGGGGCTGGCCGAGGTGGAGGTGAAAGAAGCGCGCGAACGGGTACGCTGCGCCATTCAAAACAGCGGGCTTGAGTTTCCCCAGAACAAACGCATCATCGTCAACCTGGCCCCGGCCGATTTGCCCAAAGATTCGGGCCGCTTTGACCTGCCGATTGCCATGGGCATCCTCGCAGCCAGCGGGCAGGTGGACGGCAGCCGTTTTGTCGGCCATGAGTTTGCAGGTGAGCTTTCACTCTCCGGCGAGCTTCGGCCCATTCGCGGTGCGCTGGCGATGAGTCTGGCCTTGCATGAAAGCGATGTCACTACGAAGTTGATCCTGCCACCGGGCAGTGCCGACGAGGCTGCGCTGATACCCGATGCTCACGTCTACCGGGCGAACCATCTGCTGGACGTGGTGCAATTTTTTCAGCCCGTCAGCCTGACTGATGATGAAAACAACGCCCCATCAGCACCCTCCCCAGGCTGGTCGCGCGTGCAAACCGTCCCGCTTGGCATAGCGGCGCAATACGCTGACATGAGCGATGTCAAAGGCCAATCCGGTGCCAAGCGCGCGCTGGAAATCGCCGCCGCTGGGGGCCACAGCCTGCTGCTCACCGGGCCACCGGGCTCGGGCAAGTCGATGCTGGCGCAGCGCTTTGCCGGGCTGCTGCCGCCCATGTCCACGCGAGAAGCACTGGAGAGCGCCGCTATCGCGTCAGTGAGTGGTCGCTTCAGCCTGGAGCGCTGGGCGCAGCGGCCTACCTGCAGCCCGCACCATACGGCCAGCGCGGTGGCTTTGGTGGGTGGTGGCTCCCCGCCGCGCCCCGGTGAAATTTCACTCGCGCACAACGGCGTACTGTTTCTTGACGAATTGCCCGAGTTCCCCCGCGCCGCGCTTGAAGCCCTGCGCGAGCCGCTGGAGACCGGCACCATCACCATCTCACGTGCCGCCCGCCGCTCTGAATTCCCGGCACGCTTTCAAATGATCGGCGCGATGAACCCCTGCCCCTGCGGCTATTTGGGTTCTACCCAGCGCGCCTGCCGCTGCTCGGCCGACCAGGTGGCGCGCTACCAAGGGCGTTTGAGCGGCCCCTTGATTGACCGCATTGACCTGCACGTCGAGGTACCTGCCATGCCCAGCACCGAGCTTCTGCAATCCGGCCCCGGCGAATCCACCAGCAGCATCCGCGAGCGCTGTGCATTGGCCCGTGACCGCGCGTTTGCCCGCCAAGGCAAATCCAACCAAGCCCTGCAAGGCCAGGAGATTGACGATTTTTTGAAGCTGGACGAATCCGCGCTGAAATTCTTAAACATCGCTGCCGCCCGCCTGGGTTGGTCCGCGCGCAGTACCCACCGCGCGCTTAAAGTCGCCCGCACCATTGCCGACCTGGCAGGTGCGCAAAGCACGCAGGTGACGCATGTGGCGGAGGCGATGCAGTATCGGCGGGCAGGGCGAGTGGGTGTTTGAGGCGGCTGTATTTGACAATGCAAACCTTTTTTGAGAATCAAAACAATGGACGTGCACTATGAGCTCCATGGCACGTCATTTGTGTGGAACGACCTCAACGCGAAGGGCAAAAGAGTGGCAGAGCGACTAGACCATGAGCATTCCTGAACGCATTAAAACCCGGCTGGCCAAGGATAGGCCCATGACGGTCATCACCCTGCGTATTGCGCAAGATGTTGTGGACTCCATGAAGGAAATTGCACCGCACAAAGGATTTGTGGGGTATCAAGCTCTGCTGAAAGCCTATGTGAGCGAAGGTTTGCGCCGCGACGAGGCGCAGTACGCGTTTGGTGCCACAGCGCGCCTGCTGGAGGCGCTGAAAAAGCACGGAGTTCCGCAGGATGTGCTGGATGATGCGGCGCGCGAAGCTGTGGCGGGTTGAAGCCCCCTAACCGCGCAAATGACACTCACGCCTCACAACATATATCACCACAAAAAATGTAGCTAACTATGAATATTATTCGAGAGCTAGAACCGCTTTTTGACCCTAATTTCAAAAATACGTAATTTTTGACTTTAAATTAACCTATGAGTTAATTTTTAGGCCTGCAAGCGTAATCTTTCTTCGCAAGCTCAAAAGCGCAAACGCCGTGCTGTTTTTTGTCAGCGCCCCGAAGTGCTTTGCGATGGCCCTTCAAAGTCAAATTAATACGCTATTTTATTAGTAGCTAATTATGCATATTAATCGGGAGCCAGAGGCCTATTTTATTCTCAATATGTCAAATTTAGGCATTCCTACCGAATAAATTAACCTACAGGTTCATTTATTCTTGAATCAGCCGATTCGGGCGCGCAAACTAGACGATTCTCTTTCGCGCGTCGGCAGACGACACCTTGTCAATGTGACGGAACGCGCTGCTGACTCGCTCGATCTGATCCCTTGGCACCCCACTGTTTTCGAACAGCACTCGCCAAGCTCTGACCTGCTCCCAAACCTGCGCGATGATCTGCGCAGCGCCTGTTTGCGAAAGTCGGAACAGGCCGTGCGAAGCCAGCGCGTTGTCCAGATGTGCATGCCCAATACAACTATTGATTGATTTATCGAGTTTAAAAACCCGCAATAGAGCGCATTTTCAACGCTGCCACCACGCTGCCGTCCCACTCGTTAACGAAGGTGAAAGATGCGATTTTGGCCAGCTTTTGCCGCTTCTTTGCCTAATTTTTATTCAAACGGCTCGGCCGCGATATCTGGTTGGCATAAATCAGCCCGCGAAACTGGGCGGTGATGTCGGCCAGACATTGGCGCGCCTTCGCCTCGGAGCGTTCGCTTGACAGCAGGGTCATCACGTCCATGCGCAGGTACCACAACGCCTGCGCATGGGGGGCCCAGCGCAGGCGGCGCGTGAGGGTGTCATGGGCGGGGCTGGCAGCCAGATCTTGGATGGCTTCAAGCATGGCATCACGCACCGCTTCTATTCGACTGTCACCGATCTCATCCGGCGCAGAATCGATGAAGAGGCTGACAAAACTGCTTGCAAATTTTGATGTTTTCCAACTCATGATGATGCGAGAGCTGCAAGGCTCTTCTGTAGTGGATATCGATTCAACCATCGCTTTATGACAGCAGCCGTCAGACTTGGTGTGGAGGTGTAACAACATGTGCGCAAGCTTGGCGTAAGACTCTCTAGAAGGGCGGGGCGCTGGGCCATGAGCGCAGTGCGGCATCGCGATAATCGAGCCGTGACGCAAGGCTCATCAACACCCACTGCCACGACCCTCGGAACTCCAAGAACGCAGGTCGTCACCTGCGCCTACAACCCGCGATGGGTCGGCTGGCTGTCGCTGGGGCAGCTCATTAGCTGGGGCAGTATCTACTACCTGTTTGCGTTGATCATGGTGCCGATTGAAGAGGAATTGGGCTTGAGCCGCGCCCAGTCTTCGCTAGCGTTTAGCCTGGCACTGCTGGTCGAAGGGTTGCTGGCGTATTCTGTCGGGCGCTGGTTAGACCGGGGGCATGAGCGCCTGGTGATGACGGCGGGCTCCGTGCTGCTGGGGCTGTGTTTGCTGGCGCACAGTTTTGTTACAACAAAACTGGGTTTCTACGCCGCCTGGTGCTGCATTGGCGCAGGCATGGCGGCCACGCTGTACAACCCCGCCTTTGCGGTGGTGACGCGGCGTTTCCCCCAGGACTTTCGCCGCGCCATCATCACGCTGACGTTTTTGGGTGGGCTGGCAAGCACGGTGTTTTTGCCCTTGAGCGCTTGGCTGATCAGTTCAGGCGGCTGGCGCCAGGCGCTGCTGGTGCTGGCAGCCTTGCACCTGCTGGTGGTTGCGCCGCTGCATTTTGTGCTGCTGAAAAACGCCCCGCGCGGTCACGGCGCCGGCTGGCGCGAGCCCGATTCCCAATCCGACGTGAGTTCAGCGGATGTCAAACCGATGCACAAACCCAAGCTCGCCCACCACTTGACCAGCGCCCCTTTTTTGCTGCTGGGCCTGTTCGTGATCCTGACCATGACCGTCACTGCGGCGTTGCCCACGCACATCGTCTCGCTGCTGCGCGAGCTCGGCCTTCAGGAGACGTGGGCCATCGCCATTCCGGCCAGCATCGGGCTGGTGCAGGTGTTCGGGCGTTTATTGATGTATTTTTTTGAGCACCGGTTTAACGTACACACCAGCAATCGGCTGATCCCGTGGTTTTTGCCGCTGGGGCTTATTGCGCTGTTAATCGTGCCGATGCTGGGGTCAACCGGGTCAGACGCGAACCCCCTTGGCTTGCCACTGCTGTTCTTCTTTGTGCTGATGTGGGGCATGGGCGTGGGCATGCTGACCATCGTCAAGGGCACGGCCATGGCGCAGTACGTCAGTCGCGAGCATGTGGCATCGCTCAATGGCGCTTTGGGCGTGCCGCTAGCACTGGCCCGTGCCAGCGCGCCGCTGGGCTTGGGGCTGCTGTGGAGTGCGCAGGCAGGCTACAGCGCAGGGCTTTGGGTGCTGCTGGGCTTGGCTGTGGCCGGCGCGCTCACACTGCATTGGGCACAGCGGCTGGCGTTAAATCAGCCCCAAGCCTTTCAGCCGCCCGCTGTTCAGCCACCGGCTTCTTAGCCGCCAGCCTGACTGGGGCTTGGGCTGCCCGTTTGCGTTTGGGGCTGCGCGCGTTGCAGCGGGCTGACCAGGCTGCCATCGGCCAGTCGCAAAGAGTTACCTTCAGCGGTCACTTTGGTGCCCGAGCTGATGGGTGCAGCCAGCTCAAAGGTACGTGTGCTGTCGTTGTCCATGCGCACCTTGATCTCGTAGACGGTTTCTTTCTTCACGCGTTTTTCGATCTCGTTGCCGGCCCAGCCACCGCCAATCGCCCCCAAAATCGTGGCTGCGGTTTTGCCACTGCCGCCACCGACCTGATTCCCCAGCACTGCGCCGACCACGCCGCCAGCCACCACGCCGACACCGCTAGAGGGTGCCGCACGCATGATGGCGGTGGAAGATTCCACCGTGCCGCATTGAATGCAAACTGCCTTGGGAACGGGCGCGGGCGCGGGAGGAGTTTGGGCAATCACCGGAGCAGAAATGGGTGCGGGGCTGGCGACGGCGACTGCCGGTGCGGCTTTCAAGGCGGGTTTTGCTGCCGTGGCTTTCTTTGCAGGCGGCGGCACTTTTTTGACAACCGCTGGCATTTCGACCTCATCCTGCACCGCGTTCAGCCGCGCCGCAGAGCCTGTCGCGGGGTTGGCGGACAGGACTGCCAAGTCGCGCTTTTCAATGATGCCCGAAGGGGCCAGCAGGGCATTGGCTTGGTGCGGGCGCGTCTGCAAATAAATCGTGGTCGCACCCAGGGCCACCACGGCGGCGCTCAAAATGCCGACGGCAATCCAAAGCGGCTTGTTGCGGGTGCGGGTTCTGATGAGGGTTGCGGTGGTGGCGGTCATGGGGGTCATGGGGGTCCTTTTGAAAAAGCCTGCGTTTGTACAACGCATCACATCCTTGAAGGTAAACAAATCGGGTGAGACCTTCCTCGCGGTTTTGTAACCGCTGGTTATCCGTGGAATGCGCGGAATGTGTGGCAATGACAGCGGGAGGTCGCTGGAGTGACAAACGCAATGCCGCCACTTCGCTTAGATTCACCGCATGGGAACACTCTATTTGGTACGCCACGGTCAAGCCTCTTTCGGGGCCGACGATTACGACAACTTAAGCGAACTGGGCCGCAGGCAAAGTGTGCGCCTGGGTGAATATTGGAAGGCGAAAGGTCTGAAGTTTGACGCCGTGCTGGTGGGCACCTTGAAGCGTCAGGTGCAAACCCTGGAGGGCTTGCTGGAAGGTCTGGGTACGACAGCCGCCCCCATCCAGTGGCCCGGCTTGAACGAATACGACAGCGCCGCCGTCATCGCCACCATCCACCCCGAGCCGCTGCCAAAGCCCGACACGCCCGAGCTGTACCGCCATCACTTTCGCCTGCTGCGCGATGCGCTCACGCAGTGGATGAACGGCGTGACCAGCCCCAAAGGCATGCCCAGCTACGTCGATTTTCAAAAGGGCGTGACCAGCGCGCTGGACCATGTGCGCACGCAATGCGAGGGCAATGTGCTGCTGGTGTCCAGCGGCGGGCCGATATCCACCGCCGTAGGCCACGTGCTGGGTACCTCGCCCGAGACCACGATTGAGATGAACCTGCGGATTCGCAATGCATCCATCACCGAGTTGGCCTTCACGCCCAAGCGCCACATGCTGGTGACGTACAACACGCTGCCGCATCTGGATCATGCGGATCACGCGAGCTGGGTGACCTACTCTTAAGACTGTCCAACAACGGCAATCAGTCGCTCAAACGCATGCTGCACAGTCGCTTGGCGAACAGCGGCGCGATCACCTTCAAACAGGCGCGTCTCGGTCACCACGTTTGCCGATGTCGCAAAGCCAAACCACACCGTGCCCACTGGCTTGGCCGCGCTGCCCCCGGTCGGCCCGGCGACACCGGTGACCGACACCGCCACCTGCGCACGTGACTTTGCCAGCACACCTTGCGCCATCGCACGCGCCACCGCTTCACTCACTGCGCCGTGCTGCGCGATCAATGCCGCATCAACATCCAGCAGCTCAATTTTTGCGGCGTTTGAATACGTCACAAAACCGCGTTCGAACCAAGCGCTGCTGCCTGCCAAGTCCGTACACGCCGCAGCGATCAAGCCACCCGTGCAGCTCTCGGCAGTGGCCAACAACCAGCGCTTTTTGAGCAGCAAATCGGCCAACTCGGCAACCTGTTCAACAACCCGTTCGGATGTCACATGAATCTCCAGATCGCAATCACCATCAGGGTGCAGCCAGCGGCCACCAAGTCATCGAGCATGATGCCAAAACCTGCCTTGGGCCAGGCGCGCGGGTCAGTGTCTGCCTTCACGCCGTGGAACAGCCGGTCTGCCCAGCCCACTGGCCCTGGCTTGGCCGCATCAAAATAACGAAACAGCGCAAACGCAATGAGCTGCGCCCACAACCCGGCGGGCATCACCAGCCACAGCACGATCCAGAAGGCGACGATTTCGTCCCACACGATGCAGCCGGGATCCAACACGCGCAGGTTGCGCGCCGTCACCGTGCTGGCCCACCCGCCGATAGGCAGGCTCAGCGCAATGACCACCGCCCATTGCAAGTCCGTCATGCCATAACTTTGCATCACCAAAAACGCAACCCAAGCCCACAGCGTGCCTGCCGTGCCAGGTGCGGCAGGGCTCAAGCCACTGCCAAAGCCCAGCGCGATGAGGTGCGCGGGGTGCGAGAACATGAAGCGGGTAGTCGCCTTGGTGGGTGCAGCCGCTGCGATGGGTGAGGCCAGTGAATTAATCATCATAATACTATTAAAATAGTAGCTTATTGTGCATATAACACGTGGGCTAGGAAGCTATTCTATTCGTATTTTGAAGATTTCAAGACTACTTTTGATAAAAATTAACTCACAGGTTCATTTTAGTCAGAAAATCACCCCAAGCCGCCAGGATTCAGCCTCGACGCGGTTCATGCACTTGGCAAGCACCTGCCGGGCGCTTGCCAGAAGTTTAAGCCTGCCGAGCTGCGCCTACTGCTTGGCGCCTTCGACCAAGCGCCGGCCCAGCGAGATCGCATACGGCGCTGCGCGGGCCACGAGCATCGGATCAGCAGAGGCCTCCACGCCCTTGGGCAGCACCATGGGGTTGTAGTTGACGGTCACACACGGGCCGGTGGAGTCAGCCGATACCGACTTGAGGGTCAGGCGACCGAGCGAAACTTTCTTGCGGTCTTCCGGCAGTGGTACGGTGGCGCTGTCGATTTTGTCGCCCGGCTGCGCCAGTTGCACCATGAAGTCAAAGGCCACCGGGCCTGCGGCCACGCGCTGGCGCAAGTCATCAAACAAAAACTCGGCACCCTTGGCTTTGGCTTCATCGTCGCTCAAGCCCTGGGTGCCGCCGACTGGCTCAAACACCCATTTGCCAAACTGCTTCTTGCCCGCAGCATCGGTGAAACCAAAGGCATGCACGCCCCAGTAGTTGACCTTGGAGAAGCTGGCTGGCACGCTCTGGCTGGCGAAGTACTTACCCTGCAGCAAGACCTCCGGGTTGGCATCGGCAAAGGCCTTGACCTTGTCGGCATCGACCTTCTTTGTGGTCGCATCGGGCGTCAGGGACTCC
>JANOTE010000437.1:0-1551 GCA_031416195.1 Rhodoferax sp. | reverse complement strand
CCACTCTGATCTCCGTCATCCAGCTAAAGCAGCTCCAAACTAGCACCCAGCCGTCCATGTTGTTCGATTGCAGCTTCGATTTGATGAACCCCGCTGCGGGTGAGGCGATGTACCGCGAGTCGCATATTCCGGGCGCAGTCTATGTTCATCTTGATCGGGACTTGAGCGACAAGTCGGGCAGTGGTGTCAATGGCGGTCGCCACCCCCTGCCATCGCGCGAGAAGTTTGCTGCGTGGCTAGGCAGCATTGGCTTTACCAATGAGATGCAAGCTGTTGTGTATGACCGTCAGGGCGTCAATTACGCAGGCCGTATGTGGTGGATGCTCAAGTGGGCGGGGCACGACAACGTAGCGGTGCTGGATGGTGGATTGCAGGCTTGGGCCGCGAGTGAAGCGGCTACGCTTGAAGTGGCTGCACCGCGACCACCTGCGACGTTCGCCCTGCGCACGGAAAAGGCACAACTGGTGATGACATCAACCGTAGAGCGCAATCTGGGACGGCCTGTGCAGACGATCGTGGACGCGCGCGCCGCACCGAGATTTCGTGGCGAGGTCGAGCCGCTGGACGCGGTTGCAGGCCACATCCCCGGCGCGCTGAACCGGCCGTTTGCGCAGAACATCGGCTCCGACGGCAAGTTCAAATCGGCAGCAGTTCTAAGAGCTGAATTTGAGATGCTTCTGGCCGGGCGCGATTCTGCCAGCGTGGTGCATCACTGCGGCAGTGGAGTCAGTGCCGTTCCCAATGTGATCGCGATGGAGCTGGCGGGCCTGGGCCGTGCGGATTTGTATGCAGGAAGCTGGAGCGAGTGGAGCGCGGATGCATCGAGACCTTTTGCGCAAGGGTAAAACCGCGTATGGATTGACAGTTTTGACGGATGGTTTTTGCGGGCGGGATTGGGGCTATATTTCGCAATGTCAATGCGTCGTTCTTTCATTGACACCCAACAATCAGGAGACACGCCATGGCCAACCCCGTCAGTCTAACCGCCGCCGACTACCAGTTGCCCTCGTTTTACCGATGGGAGAAACAGCGGGCTGACAAAGTTTTTCTGACTCAACCACAAGGCGGTGGGGCCACCTTGGACATCACGTGGGCGCAGGCGGGGCTCGAAGCGCGGCGCATGGCGACTTGGCTGATCACTCAGGGCTATCCGGCGGGCAGCAACATTGCAATTCTGGGAAAGAACAGCGCGCATTGGATTCTTGCGGACTTAGCGATCTGGATGGCGGGGCATGTGTCGGTGCCAATCTACCCGACCTTCAACGCGCAGGTGCTGCGCTACATCCTGGATCACAGCGAGGCCCGCGCCTGCTTTGTTGGCAAACTTGACGATACCGACAGCCTGGCTGACGGCATCCCCAAAGGCCTGCCGCTGATCGCGCTGCCGCTTGCTCCGGGCGCTGTCGCCACGAAATTCAAGGCATCCTCGTGGGAATCACTGATTGCCGCCAACGCGCCACTCGAAGGGGAGCCGATGGGCGATGTGGAGGCGATCTGTACCATCATTTACACCTCGGGCACCACGGGCAACCCCAAGGGCGTGATGCACTC
>JANOTE010000436.1:0-3147 GCA_031416195.1 Rhodoferax sp. | reverse complement strand
GCATAAAACAGCCCGCGTGTTTCTGGCACGACCAGGTTTAGGCCGATCACGCCGTTATCCCCGCCCGTCACAGCCACCCACTGCGAGGCTCCGGCCCACACCACCTGCGCCAGCGCGAGAGACAGCATTGCCAAATAAACGCCGCTGCTGCGCACTACCACCGCGCCAAACGTGGCTGCTACTGCCAGCGCCAGCGCACACCCGCAGGCCAGCGCCAGCGGTAGCGTGGCCCCCCAGGCGGTGTGGCTGAGCGCTGCGCCATAGGCACCCAGCGCGAAGAAAGCCGCATGCCCGAAGCTGACCAGGCCGCCCAGCGCCATCACGCTTTGCAGGCTGATACCAAAAATCATCAGGATCAAGGCATCTGCCGCCAATGAACGCCAATAGTCACCCGCAAACCAGGCCGCGCCATAAACCGTTAAAAACACAATAAAAGCCGCTGTGGCCCAAATCGGCCGGGAGGGCAAGCGCATGAACTTCTGCGCCAGTTCGCGCGGCCCTGCATCATGCGGTTGGCCCATGATGCCCAGTGGCCGCACCGCCAGCACCACGGCCATCGTCAAAAACACCATCACCAGGGTTGACTGCGGAAACAGCGCGGTGCCAAAAGCGTGAATCAAGCCAATCAACAGCGCCGCAATGAAAGCACCGCTGATGCTGCCCAGGCCGCCAGTGACCACCACCACAAAGGTTTCGACCACCACATTCACATCCATCTGCAAGGTGGCAGGCTCCCGTGGCAACTGTAAGGCACCACCCAGGCCGGCCAAGGCGCAGCCCAGCACCACGGCGCCGAGCATCAGCGGTTTGGGGTTGACGCCTAATGCGGCGAGCATGGCCCGGTCTGCCGTAGCGGCGCGCAGGCGCTGGCCGAAACGGGTTTTGTTCAGCAGCAGATGCAATCCCAGCCAAACCAGCGGCCCCAGCGCAATCGTCACCAACTGGTATTGCGGGAAGAACTCGCCAGCCATCTCGATCGAGCCTTTCAAGCCCGCAAAGCGCGGGGCAAACACTTCATCTGGGCCAAAGCCCCAACGCATCACATCGTGCATGGCGAGGCTCAAGCCGAAGGTGGCAACCAACTGGTATAGCTCGGGTACGCCGTACATGCGGCGCAGCAAGATGAACTCCGCCAACGCGCCTGCTACAGCCGCCACCAGCGCACCGAGCAGCATCGCCAACGCGTACAGGGCAGCACTGTCGCCCCACTCGGGATACCAGTGCGTGACCCAATGCGCGGAAAACAGTGCACCGAGCATGAAGAAGCTGCCGTGCGCAAAGTTGACGATGCGCGTCACGCCGAAGATCAGGGTGAGCCCCGCTGCCATCAGGAACAACGTGGTGGCGTAGCTCAGCCCATTGAGGAACTGAATGAAGAACGCAATTGCAGACGCGCTCATGCAGTGCCCGGTTGGTCCCGACTATTCAAGCCAGTGCGTGAAGGTAGCAACCGGCTCGCGCGGCGTCTGAAAGGTGTTGACGATATGCGTCTCATCCGCAAAGCCCAACGCCATGCCGCAGACCAGCATTTCGTCAGCACTTGCGCCAATGTGCGGCAGGATGATCTTGCCAAAGCTGTTCCACGCCGCCTGCGGGCAGGTGTGCAGGCCACGCCCACGTGCCGCCACCATGATGCTTTGCAAAAACATGCCGTAGTCGACCAGGCTGCCACGCCCCAGCACCCGGTCGATGGTGAACATCAGGCCCACTGGCGCGTCAAAAAACTGGTAGTTGCGCTGATGCTGCGCATGCATTTTGTCTTTGTCCGTCCTGCCGATACCCAGCAGGCCATACAGACCCCAGCCGTTTTCACGGCGACGCTCAATGTACGGGCTGGCCCACTTGGTGGGGTAGTAGTCGTATTCTTCGCGGTACTCGGCGGCGAGCTCTGGCGTGGCACGAATGGCATCGTGCGCGGCACACACCTTGGCCACCAGCGTGTCGCGGCTGGCACCTTGCAGCACATAGACGTTCCACGGCTGGGTGTTGGTGCCCGATGCCGCGCGGCTGGCCACTTGCAGAATCTCGGTAATGGTCTCGCGCGGCACTGCTGCCTGTGTGAACGCGCGGGTGGACACACGGGAAGTGAGGGCGGCATCTACCGCGTTGGTTTGAGTCGTTTGATTCATGGGGCGGATTGCAAAAGTTGACCAAAAAGTTGACGAAGGATGATGATAGCGGTTAGCCCAGACAGTTTTGCCCTGTGGCTAAAATGTTAACCTGTGAGTTAATTTTAATGCCAGAAACTCGATTTAATGCGATTTAATGACGGAAATGACCATCTAGCTCTCGTATAACATGCTTTAATAGCTATACATATAATAGCATTTTTAAATCGACAACGCGATACCTTCGCAAGCCCTGATGCATCCGTACCCAAAAGGAGAACACTGAATGATGGATTTACTCGTCAAAAATGCCACCCTGCCCGATGGGCGAGGCACCATGTCCATTGCCGTTCAGGATGGAAAAATCGTCGAGGTCACACAAGGTCTTGACGCTCCCGCCCGGGAGGTCATCAATGCCAGCGGCTTGCTGGTCAGCCCGCCGTTTGTCGATGCGCACTTTCACCTGGATGCGACATTAAGCTACGGCCTGCCCCGCATCAACCAGAGCGGCACACTGCTCGAAGGCATCGCGCTGTGGGGCGAACTCAAACCTTCGTTGACGCTCGAAGCCATCACCGAGCGCGCCCTCACCTACTGCGACTGGGCGGTGGGCAAGGGCCTGCTGGCAATTCGCTCACACGTGGATACGAGTGACGAACGCCTACTGGCCGTGCAGGCGCTGTTGCAAGTCAAAAAGCAGGTCGCGCCCTACATTGACCTGCAACTGGTCGCGTTTCCGCAAGACGGCGTGCTCAGGGCGCAGGGCGGTGTCGACAACCTCAAGCGCGCACTGGATTTGGGCGTCGAAGTGGTCGGCGGCATCCCCCACTTCGAGCGCACCATGGCACAGGGCGCGCAGAGCGTCAAACTGCAGTGCGAGATCGCGGCCGAGCGTGGCCTGATGGTGGACATGCATTGCGACGAGTCTGACGACCCGCTGTCGCGCCACGTCGAGAGCCTGGCTTTCGAAACCCAGCGCCTCGGTTTGCATGGCCGCGTGACCGGCTCGCACCTGACTTCCATGCACAGCATGGACAAC
>JANOTE010000435.1:0-2927 GCA_031416195.1 Rhodoferax sp. | reverse complement strand
CCCTTCCACCATCTAGCTCGTAGTGGTGTTGGATCGCACCCCCACCATCCGCGCCTCCCTGCGTGAGTTGGAGCGCGCCATGGGCATCTCGGTGGCGTTGGTGATTCTGGTGGTGATGCTGTTTTTGCGCAAGGTGCGGGTGGCGCTGATTCCTGCCGTGGCCGTGCCGGTGTCGCTGTGCGGCACCTTTGTCGTGATGTACCTGCTGGGCTATAGCCTGGACAACCTGTCGCTTATGGCGCTGACTGTCGCCACGGGTTTTGGGGTGGACGATTCCATCGACGTGCTGGAGAACATCACCCGCCACATGGAGCGCGGCAAAACTGCGCTCCAGGCTTCGCTTTTGGGTGCGCGCGAGATTGGCTTCACAGTCGTGTCAATCAGCCTGTCGCTCATCGCCGTGTTCATCCCGGTGTTGTTGATGGGCGGCATTGTGGGGCGGCTGTTTCGTGAGTTTGCGGTGGTGCTGTCTGCCGCCATTCTGGTGTCGATGGTGGTGTCGCTCACCACCACACCGATGATGTGCGCTGCATTGTTGAAAGCGCCCGTGCCACACGCCAAGCCATCGTGGTTCAGCCGCTGGTCGAAAGCGTTTGGAGGGTGGGTGATGCGCGTCTATCGCCACTCATTAGCTTGGGCGCTGCGCCATCAGCCCATTACCCTGTTGGTGTTTTTCGCAGTGGTCGGTTTGAATTTCTACCTTTACGGTGCCATCACCAAGGGTTTCTTCCCGCAGCAGGACACAGGCCGCGTGATTGGCTACATTCAGGCCGATCAGGCCACCTCGTTTCAAGCCATGCAACAGCGGTTGGACCGCTTTTTGGCCGTGGTCAAGGCCGACCCGGCGGTGGAGCACGTGACAGGCTTTACCGGCGGTGCGCAGCGCAACAGCGCGCAAATGTTCATGTCGCTCAAGCCTTTGGCAGAGCGCGATGTTTCCGCAGAGCAGGTGGTGGCGCGCCTGCGCACCCAGCTTGCCAAAGAGCCGGGTGCCAACCTGTTCATGGTGCCGGTGCAAGACATTCGCATCGGCGGGCGGCAATCCAACGCGCAATACCAGTACACGCTGCAAAGCGACAACTCGGAGGATCTGCGCACCTGGGACCCACGCATTCGCCGCGCCATGATGGCCCTGCCCGAGCTGGTGGATGTGAACACCGACCAGCAAGACCGCGGCTTGCAGACATCGCTGGTGATTGACCGCGATGCCGCCACGCGCATGGGGCTGTCCGTGCGCAGCATTGACACCACGTTGAACAACGCCTTTGGCCAGCGCCAGATTGGCGTGATCTACAACCCGCTCAACCAGTACCGCGTGGTGATGGAGCTAAGCAACGAGCACCTGCAAAGCCCCGAATCGCTGCGCAACCTTTACTTCATCAGCAGCCTGGGTGAGCGCATTCCCTTGAGCGCTTTTGCCCGGCTGGAGTTGACCAATACGCCGCTGGCCGTCAACCATCAAAGCGGCACTCCGGCATCGACCATCAGCTTTAATCTGCCCGTGGGTGTGTCATTGTCAGAGGCCACCGCAGCCGTTGAAAACGCGGTGGCCGAGCTGGGCGTACCCGTCTCTGTGCGTGGCACGTTTGCGGGCACGGCGCGGGCGTTTGCGCAATCTTTAAGCACCCAGCCCTTGCTGATTTTGGCGGCGCTCATCACCATTTACCTGGTGCTGGGCATTTTGTATGAAAGCCTGATTCACCCCATCACGATTTTGAGCACCTTGCCCTCGGCCGGCGTGGGCGCACTGCTGGCGCTGATGATGTTCAACACCGAGCTGTCGATCATCGCCTTCATCGGCGTGATTTTGCTGATTGGTATTGTGAAGAAAAATGCCATCATGATGATTGACTTTGCCATTGAGCGCCAACGCCACGGCCACCTGAGTGCCTCGCAGGCCATTTTCAAAGCCTGCCAGTTGCGGTTCAGGCCAATTTTGATGACGACAGTTTGCGCCATCTTCGGCGCGATTCCCCTGGCTGTACCTTCCATGTTTGGAAGCGGCGACGGTGCCGAGCTGCGCCAGCCGCTGGGCATAGCCGTGGTCGGCGGGTTGATCCTGTCGCAACTGCTCACGTTGTACACCACGCCGGTTATCTTTGTGCTGATGGATCGCATGCGCGCAGCAACGGCGCGTGGCCTGTCGAGGATCACGCGCAAACCCGCGCAGCAGATTCTCATTCCGCCTGCGCAAGCCATGAATCCGGGTCACCCATGAAGAAGATACGATGCCTCGCAAGCGCCATAGTCCTGGCAGGAGCCCTTAGCGCTTGCACCACACCTCCCCCATCTGCCCCAGTTTCAATGGAGGTACCCGCCAGCTTTAAGGAGTCAGCCGTGTGGAAAGCCGCTCGCCCGGATGCCGCAACGGTGCCCGATGACTGGTGGACTTTGTTCAATGACGCAGCGTTGAACGAACTACAAAAGAAGGTGTTGATCGGCAATGAAAACCTGAAGGCAAGCAGCGCCCAAGTGGAGGTTGCCCGTGCCGCGCTGCACAGCGCCCGTGCGACTGGCAGCCCGAACGTAGGTTTAAGCGCAGGCAGCACCCACAGCGTGGCACCGGGTGGCATCTCGGCCACCACCACCAATTCGCTGGCAGCCAATGCCAGTTGGGAGCTGGACTTGTGGGGTCGTGTGGTCGGCAACGTCAACAGCGCACAGGCCCGCCTGCAGGCCAGCAGTGCTGATCTGGCCGCTGCGCGCTGGTCGGTACACGCCTTGTTGACGCAAACCTACTTCTCATTGCGTAGCGCAGAGGCGCAAGGCCTGCTGCTGGAGCGCTCGGTGACGGCTTATCTGCGTTCACTGGAGCTCACCCAAAACCGTTACGCAGGTGGCATTGCCTCAGCCGCTGATGTGGCCCAGGCCACCACGCAGCTTCGTTCCACCCAGGCACAGTTGATTGAATCGCAAAGCAGCCGCGC
>JANOTE010000434.1:0-3534 GCA_031416195.1 Rhodoferax sp. | reverse complement strand
ATGCCAATGGCCGCAGTAGCCACGGTACCCACGCCAGACCAGACCGCGTAAGTAATGCTCAAGTCCAGCGTTTTGACGACCAGCGCATTGCAACTGAAGGCAGCCGCATAGAAGGCAAACATCAGGATGGAAGGGGTCAGATTGGTGAAGCCATGCGATAGCTTCATGCTGGTAGTGCCCGCCACTTCAAACGCAATGGCAATTGAAAGCAACGCCCAGGCTTGGTTCAGGGTAGGCGTGAAGGACTGTAAGAAATGGACCACGGTGTAAGACTGATGGTGAAGAGTGTTGATGAATACGCGTACGCGCTTCCTACAGATGCGCCGTACAGGCATTTAGTGCATTATCCTGAGAATGCCCCGCGCGTTGTGTAAGGGCCCAACAGACAGTCGCCGACCATGCCTGCTTCTTACAACCAGATATCCATTGACAAATACCGCAGCCATGCCGACGGCTATGACGATTCGGCCCAACTCACCATGCCGCTGCGCAGGCGAACGATTGACTTACTGCGCTTAAAAGCCGGCGACGTGGTGGTGGACGTGGGTGCTGGCACAGGCTGGAGCTACCCGCTGCTGCTGGAGGCAGTAGGCCCGACAGGCCGGGTGCTGGCGTTTGAGCAAAGCCCGCAGATGTTTGCGCGGGCCCAGACGCGTTGCACCCAAGAGCTGGACGCGCGCCGGCGTGAGCAGATGTGGCATCAGTGCGTCTGTGCGGAAAGCGTGCTGTTGCCCGAAGCAGCAGATGCGGCGCTGTTCAACTACGTGCATGACATCGCGCGCACCCCCGCAGCGGTGGCCAATATCATGCGCCAGTTGAAGCCCGGCGCACGCGTGGCGGTGGCGGGCATGAAGTTTTTCCCGTGGTGGACGGGGCCGCTGAACCTGCTGGCCTGGGCCAAAAACCGACCTTACAACGCGCAGGCGGCAGACCTGTGGTCGCCCTGGGACATCATTGAATCCTATTGCACCGGGTTCGAGCGGCAAAGCACACAATGCGGCATGGGCTACATCGCATGGGGTGCTGTTAAAAGCGACTAAATATACCTAAAAAGGGTATATTAAGCCAAGAAAATCCCGAATCCCAACTCGGTATTCCAACTTTCCATTTCCATTGAAAGAACCTGACGATGAAATTCCTCATGCTGCATGGCATCAACCACAACATGTTTGGTAAACGTGACCCGAAGCAATACGGCACTGTCACGCTGGATGAAATCAACGCCAGCCTGGTCGCGTTGGGCGAAGAGCTGGGCGTGCAGGTCGAGCACTATCAGACCAACCATGAAGGCGAGATGTGTGAACGGATTCATCAGGCGTACCGGGACGGCGTGGCTGGCGTGATCATCAACGCCGGGGCCTGGACGCATTACAGCTACGGCATTCGTGATGCGCTGGCCATCCTCACCTGCCCGGTGGTGGAGGCACACATGAGCAACATCCACGCACGCGAGGAGTTTCGCCACAAGTCGGTGTTTGTTGAGATCGTCAAAGGCCAGATCAGCGGCTTTGGCGTGGACAGCTATTTGCTCGCACTGCGGGCGGCGGTGTCTGCGGCCAAGGCATTGAAAAAGTGACCGTTGGCGTGACCAGTGCACATTGGCGCGGTGTTTTAACCACGGATGCCTCCAAATGAAGTCACAAGCCCAACACTTGGCGCAGCATTCTCGGGCTTTGGCCAGCGCGGTTGAAGCGCAAGTATTTGTGCTATTTAATATGTAGCTAGTTATGCATATAATACGAGAGCTAGACGCTAAATTCGTTCATAATTCCGGAAAAACTTAGGTTTTAAGTCCATTTCAGGTCGATTTTGAGTTATTTTTACTACATTTGTAGTAAATTGTTGTAGTCAGGCATCATGGACAAACTCAAAGCCATCGAATCCTTCGTCTCCGTCGCTATGCGCGGCAGTTTGACGGCGGCTGCCAATGCCGAAGGCGTGGCCCCTGCGCTGATGGGCCGCAGGCTCGATGCACTGGAGGCGCACCTGGGCGTCAAGCTGATGGTGCGCACAACGCGGCGCATCTCGATCACCACTGAGGGCAGCGCTTATCTGGAAGACTGCCAGCGCTTACTTTCAGATTTCGCCAATGCAGAGGCCAGTGTAAGCGCGGGCGGTGCTCGGGCACAGGGGCATTTTCGCATCACCGCGCCGGCTGGGTTTGGCAGGCGGCATGTGGCCCCGCTGGTGCCCCAGTTTCGCGAATTGCACGCGGGCTTGTCAATTTCGCTCAACTTGAGTGACCGCGTGATCGACATCGCCGCGGAGGGCTACGATTGCGCCGTGCGGGTGGGTGATTTGCCGGATTCCTCCCTGGTCAGCGTACGCTTGGCAGACAACCGCAGGCGCTGCGTGGCGACGCCGAAGTATTTGCAGAAGCACGGCACACCCGCGCATCCGAGCGATTTGTCCAAATTCGACTGTTTGACACTTTCCAGCGACGCCTCGCAGGCGCGCGGTTGGGCCTTTTCCACCCCATCGAGTACGCAATCAAGTACCGGCAAGGGCGGTGTCGAAGTCATCCACCTTAAACCGGGTGGGCCGCTGGATTGCTCAGACGGCCAGGTGCTGCACGACTGGTGCCTGGCGGGCTACGGCTTGGCCTGGCGCAGCACGTGGGAGGTCGAGGCCGAAATCGCTGAGGGCAAGCTGGTGGCAGTGCTGGAAGATTTTGCCGCGCCGCCCAACGGCGTGTATGCGCTGTTCCCGCATGCCAAGCACTTGCCAGTGCGAGTGCGGCTTTGGGTTGATTTTTTGAAGCAGCATTTTTCGCAGCCCGGGTTCTGGCGGCAGGGTGGATGAGCCTGCCCGGTAAAATCGGGCAATGCTCACTGTTAAAACCGAACTGCTTCAAACCCTTTGCGCCGTGCTGGAGGCGATCTCTCCCGGCGCGGGTGCCAAGGCGATTTTTGAATCGCCCAAAGTCGCTGCACACGGTGATTTGGCGACCACCGTGGCGATGCAGTTGGCCAAGCCGCTCAAGCTCAACCCGCGCCAGTTGGCCGAGAATATAAAGGCGGCGTTGCTGGCAACGACGTCGTTTCAGGCGTGGGTGGAGGCTATTGACGTCGCTGGGCCGGGCTTTCTGAACATCAAGCTCAAAGCCAGCGCCAAGCAGCAAATCGTCAAAGAAGTGCTGTCTCAAAAAGCCAAGTTTGGCCATCAAGCGTCGATTGGCAAACGCCTGATGGTCGAGTTTGTTTCCGCCAACCCCACTGGCCCGCTGCATGTCGGCCATGGCCGTCAGGCCGCTTTGGGGGACGCGATCTGCAACCTGTTTCAAACCCAGGGTTGGGACGTGTACCGGGAGTTCTATTACAACGATGCCGGCGTGCAAATCGGCACGTTGGCTACCAGCACGCAGTTGCGCGCCAAGGGCTTCAAACCGGGCGATGCACAATGGCCCAGTGGCGAGAATGCCAATGCCTACAACGGCGAGTACATCGGCGATATTGCGCAGGATTTCCTGGCGAAAAAGACGGTACGTTCGGACGACCGCCAGTTCACCGCCGGTGGCGATTTGAACAACCTGGA
>JANOTE010000433.1:0-2361 GCA_031416195.1 Rhodoferax sp. | reverse complement strand
GCCCCAAGGAAGCACTGGATGCTTTGAGATGCGTTCTCAAAAAACCACGATCATCTGCTTTGTACGCGAAGGTTACCGGTCGCTTAAGCCTGCAAAACTGTCGGGATGCGGCTTTCATTCGTTTGCGCAATCAGCTTCGATTGTGGTTTCCCGCGCTCGCCTAACGCTTGCAGGCTGAGGATTCCGGTATTACTTTGACGCGCCGGGCCAAAAATTAACTCCGGGGTTTATTTATTTGTGAAAAATTAACCTGGGAGTTAATTTACGCTTCCAATTGATGAAAATTAGCCATTTTATGAATTAAATAGGTCTCTAGCTCCCGAATATATTGCACAAAGAGCTACTAAATATATAGCATACGTGACGCAGTCATGTCACTGCTTCCGTGCCAGAATCATCGGATAAATCACAGGAGACCACACGGTGCCCCCATCCCATTCAAGCCCAGCCTTACCCCACGCCCAGCTCCAAGCGCAGCCGCGCAGGGCCACAAAAATCGTCGCCACGCTCGGCCCTGCGTCCAGCGATCCGGCCCTGCTGGAGCAGATGATTCGCGCTGGCGTGAACGTGGTGCGGCTGAACTTCAGCCACGGCACGGCGCAAGACCACATCGACCGCGCGCGCCTGGTGCGCGAGGCGGCGCAGCGCGCGGGGCGAGAGGTTGGCATCATGGCCGATCTGCAAGGCCCCAAAATCCGCGTCGGCAAGTTTGCCGACAACAAAGTCATGCTCGCGCAGGGCCAAAAATTCGTGCTCGATGCCGCCCGCACCGAGTTGGGCGACATCAACGCCGTGGGCCTCGATTACAAAGCCCTGCCGCGCGAAGTCAAGGCCGGTGACGTGCTGCTGCTGAACGACGGCCTGATCGTGCTGATCGTCGATGCCGTCAAAGGCGAAGCCGTGTACACCACCGTACGCCAGGGCGGTGAGCTGTCGAACAACAAGGGTATTAATAAAGAAGGTGGGGGCCTGACCGCACCGGCGCTGACCGCCAAGGACATGGACGACATCCGCACCGCGATGAGCTTCCAGGCCGATTACGTGGCGGTGAGCTTCCCCAAGAACTCGACCGACATGGAGATGGCGCGCCAACTGTGCAACGTGGCGGCTGCTGAGTTCAACCACAGGCCGGGGTTGATCGCAAAAATCGAGCGCGCCGAGGCGATCCCCAAGCTGTTGGAGATTTTGCTGGCCAGCGACGGCATCATGGTCGCGCGTGGCGATCTGGCAATTGAAGTCGGCAACGCCATCGTGCCGGCGCTGCAAAAGCGCATGATCAAGCTGGCGCGCGAGCACGACAAATTCGTCATCACTGCCACCCAGATGATGGAGAGCATGATCACCAACCCCGTGCCCACCCGCGCCGAGGTGAGCGACGTGGCCAACGCCGTGCTGGACGGCACCGACGCGGTGATGCTCTCCGCCGAAACGGCAGCCGGTAAGTTTCCGCTGGAGACCGTCATCGAGATGGCCAAAATCTGCCACGCCGCCGAGGGTGCGAGCGACGTGAAGCTGGATGCCGACTTCACTGGCAAAACTTTCAACCGCATCGACCAGTCCATCGCCATGGGCGCACTCTTCACCGCCTACCACCTCGGTGCCAAAGCGATTGTGGCGCTGACCGACAGCGGCTCCACCCCGCTGTGGATGAGCCGCCACCTGGTCAACGTGCCGATCTACGCGATGACGCCCAAGGTCGAAACCCAGCGCAAGATGACGCTCTACCGCAACGTGCGCCCGATCCTGATGGATGCCAGCGGCGACCGCGATACCGCCTTGGCGCAGGCCGAAAACCACCTCAAGTCACGCGGCATCGTGCAAAGCGGCGATGTCTATGCCATCACCTGCGGCGAACCGATGGGCGCGCCGGGGGGCACGAATATGTTGAAGATTTGCCAAGTGGGGTAGCCGCGCCGCGTACCCAGCACGGCGGCAAAATCTTCCACGCATTGGTGCCGTCCGACACGACGCGGGTGGGTGAACGCATCCGTCACGTTTTTCTCCACGACATGTTCTGAGTCAAGCGTGGCTTTTTGAGATCTTGTTCGTATGATGCGAATGCCCAACTTCACTCCCTTTCCCCCGCTGTCCCCCGCTATCCCCCGCCTCTCCCGCCATCACCTTGCGAATCACATCCCCGCTGAACCCGCGTGACGCGAAGAAGCGCATTTGTTGGCCACGCGCTTTGGGATCCAGCGCGACTTCGCCGAATTTGCGAGTCCAAATGTCGCGGGCACGCTCCAGCTCGGTGGCTTGCAGGCTGGCGACGGCATTGATGACGGCTTCTTTGTCCAAGCCTTTGCTTTGCAGCTCCTGGCGGATGCGGGCGCTGCCCAATTTGGCTTGGCGGCGGTTGATGAC
>JANOTE010000432.1:0-1957 GCA_031416195.1 Rhodoferax sp. | reverse complement strand
GGGCTACACCGACTTGGCACAAAAGCCCGAGGTCTACCAGCTCGTCAAAGAGTGCATCGAAAAGGTCAATGTCGATTTAAGTGTTGACACAATGCTGGCCGGCAGCCAGATCAGCCGCTTCCTGATTTTGCACAAAGAGCTGGATGCGGATGACGGGGAGCTTACCCGCACCAACAAAGTCCGCCGTGGCTTCATCGCTGATAAATACCTGCCATTGGTTGATGCCCTGTATGACGGCAAGACATCTCAATTCATTGAAACCGTGGTCAAGTTTGAAGATGGCCGCACCGGCAGCGTCAGCGCGACTTTGCGGATTGACGATGCAAAGATATTTGTTCCAGTAAAGGCAGCAGCATGAGCGTGATGGAAACCAAAAAGATTGGGGACATCGTTCTCGACGTCAAAAACATCTCGCTGAGTTTTGGCGGTGTCAAGGCGCTGACGGATATTTCGTTTGACGTGCGCGAGCACGAAGTGCGCGCGATCATCGGCCCCAACGGCGCGGGTAAAAGCTCGATGCTCAATTGCATCAACGGTGTTTACACGCCGCAAAAAGGAACCATCAGTTTCATGGGCCAAACTTTTGACCACATGGACAGCCATCAGGTGGCGACGATGGGCATCGCCCGCACGTTTCAAAACCTGGCGCTGTTCAAAGGCATGAACGTGATTGAGAACCTGATGACCGGGCGCAACCTGCGCATCAAGTCCAATATCCTGATGCAGGCTTTTCGCAATCCATTTGGCATTGGCTCTGCCGAAAAGGAAGAAATGCGGCACCGCGAATTCGTCGAGCACATCATTGATTTTCTGGAAATTCAGGCGCATCGCAAAACGCCCGTGGGCCAGTTGCCTTACGGCCTGCAAAAGCGGGTTGACCTCGGCCGTGCGTTGGCGATGGAGCCCAAAGTGCTGTTGCTGGACGAACCCATGGCCGGCATGAACCTGGAAGAAAAGCAGGACATGTGCCGCTTTGTGCTGGACATCAACGACGAATTTGGCACCACGGTGGTGTTGATTGAGCACGACATGGGCGTGGTGATGGACATTTCAGACCGCGTCGTTGTGCTGGACTACGGCAAAAAAATCGGTGACGGCACGCCCACCGAGGTGCGCAACAACCCGGACGTGATCGCCGCCTACCTCGGCACCAGCCACTAAGGAAACAGCATGGGATTTTTTCTGGAAACGTTGTTGGGTGGCCTGATGGCCGGCATGCTCTATTCGCTGGTGGCCTTGGGCTTTGTGCTGATTTTCAAAGCTTCGGGCGTGTTCAACTTCGCGCAAGGCGCGATGGTCTTGTTCGCCGCACTGGCGATGGCGCGTTTTGCCGAATGGATCCCGAAGTGGACGGGGCTCGCACCGGGGCTAATTCCCAACGTGTTGGCATTCCTGATAGCGGGGCTCATCATGTGTGCGGTGGCCTGGTTGATCGAGCGATTGGTGCTGCGCCATTTGGTCAATCAAGAAGGCACGACACTGCTGATGGCGACTTTGGGTATCAGCTACTTTTTGGATGGTTTTGGCCAGACCATTTTCGGCAGCGACATTTACAAGATCAACATTGGCATGCCCAAAGAACCCATCATGGCGTTCGACGGAGTTTTTCCAGGCGGCATCCTGATCAATAAAGAAGACCTTTACGCCGCCTTGATTGCTGCTGTGCTGGTCACTTTGCTGAGCATCTTTTTCCAGAAAACCAGCACCGGCAGGGCGCTGCGTGCGGTCGCTGATGACCATCAGGCAGCCCAAAGCATCGGCATTCCGCTGAACCGCATTTGGGTGGTGGTGTGGTGCGTGGCCGGTATCACCGCGCTGGTGGCGGGGATGATTTGGGGTTCCAAACTGGGCGTGCAGTTTTCGCTCACGGCCGTTGCCTTGAGGGCATTGCCGGTGATCATTTTGGGTGGCTTGACTTCAGTACCCGGCGCGATTATCGGCGGGCTGATCATCGGTG
>JANOTE010000431.1:0-12300 GCA_031416195.1 Rhodoferax sp. | reverse complement strand
ACTTGAGGTGTAGCATCAAAAAGTATACAAACAGCACCAAAATATATGCAATCGGCATCAATTTGATGCATAATGATGATTGTTCATTAATATTGTCACAAAAAAGGAAATATGACAAAACCAATTAACCGATTCACCGTCACTCTCGACGATGACAGCATGGCTCTTTTGAGGGCGCTTGAAAAGTACACGGGGCTATCGCCAGCCCAGACACTGGTGAAGCTCTGGCCTTCGCATCTGGACGACTTGTGGACCTACTTGACTTGGCTTGAACAGTTGCCAACAGGGTCAAGCCATCGCCGCAGCCTAGGGTTGAATTTGCTTCAATCCTACGGGCCGGGCACCTTGCGGGAAGGGGTCAAGCGCATAGACCCCAGTTACCAAACCGACGGCGAGAAGTTCGTCCAAAGCGCCAAGAGCTGAAAAGAGGGATGGAAAATGCAAGTAACTACTTTTGGCAGCGGCGACGGTGACAACTCCCCGGATTTGGCTGAAATATTGGGACAATCAACCATCCTGTCCATGGTCGATCACTGCGGTGCAAGGATGCATGTTTTACAGTGCAACGTTGAAGATGTTTTGGCCTTCACGGGTGGCAGCAATGGTGGCTTTGTCACGTATCCATGCCGGGCATTTGATGCCGAATTTGGGGGCAGTGTTCACGATCAGGCGCGCACCTGTATTGAAGACTGATGCCGCACGGGCTGCCATGGCGGGGCGGGGCTGGCTACATTGAACAAAATGCAGCCCCCGCGCCGTCCCGTGAGCCATCTGCCGAACAGTTGGTGGCGCTGGACGACCTGAGCGCACCTGCATCTCCCATCCACTCAGTTGCTTACTTGCTGGCGCAAAAAAAAGCCAGCGGCGACCTTGACCGTTGGAAACGAGTCATTGCCGCCCTTCCGGGCCTCGATTCCCAGACACTAATTCTGAAAGTCTGCGCGGCAGATGACGCATTGACTCTGTGGGCTTTGCATGTCCATTTAGACAAGCGCGGCGTTGCTCCATGCCTTCGATGGCCAGGGAATACAACCACCTGTCAAATGCGGTTCATCACTTGGGCGGCTGACCTGTTTTGGTTCGCACGGCGCAACTTAGGGCACAGCGCAAAGTTCCAGAGCTGGCAACGGCTATTGCAGGACGAACCCGGTAGTGCGCAATGGCTTGAACGGACATACCGCATCTTCGCTGCGATGTATGGCCGCCAAAACGTTTCCTCGTACACCGCGCGCGGGCTGGCGCTGGCACACGAGCAACGGCAACTGTTAATGACGTTGCCAACGTCGCGCATGGTCACAGCTCGGACAGAGTTGCAACCAACAGCGTTTGCTGCCATCACGCAACGGCTTTTGAGCCATGCGATGGCCTACCCAGACAAGTCCGGAGCACACAGCCCCCAGAATATTGCAAATCGCCGGGCGCAACTTTGGCGAGTACATGTGCTGTTAGGCAAGCGACCAACCGAGACCGCCAGAGGTTGGGAACTGCTGACAGGAGCGCCAGCGAAACGTCAGGTCATTTCCCGGCAGATAGAGGCCATAAAAACGGCACTTTCGCATGAACTGTGACGTGGCACACGGTACAACCGGCCCACAACGTCCCGTATCCCCTTCCCTAAAGGGAAGGGGCGTAACACGCACCCCCTTATTCCCCAATGAAGCAAGGGGGGTGCAACAGTTTCATCAGAAGGGGGTGCAGGCTAGCTTTCAAATTGATAGCAAATCGCACAGGGAACGTAAAACGACCTATCAATTCCGCACCCCCTTCCAACACCTTGACACCCCTATAGAGAATCCGAAAGCCTTGAAGCCCCTGATCAGAGTTTTTTCCAATTTTCCAAAGAACGTATGCACACTAAAAAAGCGACAACAGACACAGAATTTGAAGAGGTCATGCAACGGGCCAATGCAATTTTTGATGAACCGATTCAAGATATTGAGTTCGACCCATCCGACTTTGATATCGACTTCGGCATTGGCTATGAACCCTTCACAAGAAGCTCGCCTGCTGTTTCTCCCATCGTCTGTACAACTCGGACATCGAAAATATCAATCCGAGTTCCTTCAAAGGTGTTGGCGGCGTTTAAGGAAAGGGCCAAAAATACTCGCACGGGTTACCAAACTTTGATCAACGAGTCTCTGAAGGCCACGGCTACAGATTGGGCCGCTACATAAAAAAACACTGATTCGTTGGAGCTTTTGCTGGATATTGACAAGTAAAACGCAAGCACTTTTCATCAAGTTGTATAGACAAATTCCGGCTTGGTAGATCAATCTCCAGACCACGGCCCCAAGTCTTCAATACCTTGCCTTTTCCGATGCTTTCGATTCAACGCTTCTCGAATTGACATGATCCCTTCATTGATATCAAACTTCACAATTGGTGGAAGGTTGAAGTGCAGTAGCGCGACAAACTTGGTGTTTTCATCCGCTTCAAAATCGGAGAAATATGTCGTGCTGCCTTCATCCTTTCCCGCTTTGTGCCCCATGACACGAAGGCGGATCATTGCTGGTATGGCGCCGCGAAGCTCTAGTCTTAGGAAGGCGTTGTTAGCGGTATGTCGCAGGCTGTGAAAAACCTTGGTGTTGTCGCGCGGCATGCCCAATCCGTTGAGCATCGCAGACATGCGACGCTTGGCTTCTTTTGAATAGCCAGAGACTGGCTCCCAAGACAGTTCGGGATAGACGCGCCGGTAACCTTCACGTCGAAGCCGGTCGCACCATTCGATAAACCCCGCTTCGATCAATATCGGATGCAGCGGTACGACTCTGTGACTTTCGCCATTCTTCAATGACTTGTCCGGTGTGCGTTCGTTGATATCAAAGTACCATGCCCCGGCAGCCGTCTGTCGAACATCACTTAAATGGAGTTGGCAAAGCTCCCGTATGCGCTGTCCCGCGTGAAGAGACATTAACGGCAGCCAGAATTCGAAGGGACTCCACTTGCGATTAACCCCGATTGCTTCAGTCGCCCGCCCGTTACCAGTTTGATACCAAGACTGGCCGAAAATCTGCCATAGCTCAGTTTGATTGAATGTCTGACGCAGCGCCTTGTTCTGAGTTTCGACTTTCCGCAGAGCTTTCGTCAACACGGACTTTCCTCGCAGAGCTAAAGACGGGTCTTCCTTCAGCCAGTCACCCTGTAACCATCGAAACATTCGCCCTAACCAGGTCATCCTTTGATCGCGTTCAGCAGCACTCATGACTGGCCAAGCTTCCCCAGACAAGCGTATTGCCGCAATCGTCGCTTTTATGCCCTTTCCTGTGGTTTTGAATCGCGTTTCAGCATGGTTCAACCTGGCTGGCACTGAAGCTAGTGGCCCGTCTCGAAAGCCCCTCAATACGTCGCTGTCAACCTCAGCGAGCTTTAGGTCGCCCACCAACTCAACAAACAAACCAATCCCGGCGCGAATCCGCTCAATCTCCTTCGGGTTTTTATTGGACTGCGGTAGCTCATGCTTGGCGAACGCGGCCAACGCCTCGGAAAATCGCTTGTGAGACTTTTTCCCGACAGATGTTGCTACACCCTGCAATGCAGCAGTTTGAAGCGCCTGAGCACGCTCTACCGCACCGGGAAGCACGTCTAGTGCCATAAGCTGCCGCATCGCTTCAACTTCAGCGGCTAAGACCTCAAAAGCGTTTGCCTTCACCTTTGTAACTAGGTCAGGGACAAACAACAATCCCGGTTGCCCTACCAAGTAGAAACCGACTATCTCGATTTCTTCAAGGCCACCCGTCAGCAGCGCACCTGCGATGGCGGCACTTTCTTCGCCGATTGAGACAATACCGGTTTGAATGCGCTCAACGGCGCTTGCGGGCATCTGTTGGGGCTGCGGGATGTCCTCAACGTCAACCTCATCAATTGCGACAACGTGCCCGCGAACCTGTGACAAGCGAGAGAACAGCGTCATACCGCCATCTGCGACAGCGCGCAATAACTGATTCTGGTCAATACCAGACTCACCCGCTGCTTCATCCAATGACAGGTAGCCGCCACCAGCAAGAACATGCGAACCACCAACGATTTTCAAAACATCAGTGGACATTTCGCGGGAATCCAGTTGAAAAATTTGCCGTCGCCAGTCAGCCAGAAAAACAGCGCAAACCAGCTTGGCAATTGCCAGTTCGTGCGTCTGGCAAGACTGATTGAATTCCCGTCTACCCGCTGCACTGCGTAGCCGCTCAGGCACGACAAGCCTAGCCCACCAGATGCCACCACGTCGGACAAGATGACCGCTCATAAACACGCGCCTTTGTAGCAAGGCGATGTAGCAGCCAACGCAAAACCCAAAAAGTCCCTACGAATCAGTGACTTAAAAAGGTCTGGTGCGGCTGGCGGGGATCGAACCCACGACCCTTGGCTTCGGAGGCCAATACTCTATCCACTGAGCTACAGCCGCGTTGCTGGAGCAACCACGATTGTAGGGGTTTTCACAGGGGCGGTGGCTATAATGCGCAGTTGCTTTCAAAGCTACGACCGACTTTTTTGAGGACACCATGAGCGCTAACAACAACGCACCGATGCACGAGGAAGATCACACCGGGCCGATCAAAAACCCCAAGCAATTACTGGTCGCAGTTTTCTTCTCGTTTGTGGTGCCGATCTTCGCGATCATCGGTTTGGTCTACTACGTCGTGTCCGATGCCAAGCCTGCGGCGGGCACGGTGAACATGGAGAAGTCGATTGCCCAGCGACTGCAAAAAGTGGGCTCGGTGGAGATTCGCGATGCCAACCGTGAGCTCAAAGGTGGTGAAGCGGTTTACAACGCGCAATGCACCACCTGTCACGCTGCAGGCCTCGCAGGGGCTCCAAAAATGGGTGACATCGCCCTGTGGGCGCCGCGCATCAAAACCGGGTACGAGGCGCTGCTGACATCCGCCCTCAAAGGCAAAGGTGCCATGGCGGCGCAAGGCGGTGGTGATTTTGAAGACCTGGAGATCGCCCGTGCCGTGGTTTACATGACCAATGGCAGTGGGGCCAAGTTCGATGCGCCTAAAGCGGCTTTGGTTGCGGCACCTGCGGATGCAGCCACCGCGCCAGCATCTGCTGCGACAGCTTCAAAATAGTTGTGTTGGATCGGTTCAAGATCCATTTACCACAATTGTGGTAAAAACATCGATTTTTCGGTGCTTTGTGGGCATTTTCTCGTTATTTAAGAGTCGTTTAGTCCTCTGACCCACGAGTATTTTGCATAATATGCTACTTACTTAGTAGCATTCTGACTCAGATTAGGGCTGGTGACATAGCCAAATTGCGCGGCCAGCGCGCTCGAATGGATCTCCCGCAGCGGCCAAAGGCCAGACTCCAAGGCATCAGCGAGGTGTTCAACATCTTGCGTGTGAACCAAGCCAAACCCCATGTCGGTTTCAAGGTAAGCGCGGCCAAGCTCGTCCTGCACACAGCCGATAACTTTGGCGGCTTGGCCGTCATGGGCGGCTACTGACAAAGTGCCGTTGGGTGAAGCGCTGATTCGCCAAATCCATGGTGTGACTTCCAATTCAACATACACCCGCTGCGGGCCGTTTTGGAAAAACCATTGGCCTCGCGCATCGCAGGCGTAATTGCGTTGGATGAAATCGATCAACTTTTCGTGTTTTAAAAGTGAGCCTTTGCTCTCGCGTGATCCGCCTGAAAATGGCCCTTCAGCCTGCGCCGCGTCGTCCCGCATGTACCAGTTGCCGCGCCCGTCCAGGCCCAGCCAGCCGTAGCAATGGGGCACGTTCGGCCATTTGGCGAGAGCCTGTTTGACGATGTCGTCCATAGTCGTTCTATTGTGACTTTAATCAATGATTAGCGCGCATGCTGCACCAACCACCCGCCCACCGTGTCCGGCAGCGTATGCACGTGCGCGGGGAAGCCGCCTGCAGGAAACCCGACGTGGCCGCCCTGCGGGGGCTGCCACAGCGTGACGAACGAGCCAACATCGGACTGCCGGGGCAAGCTGCTGGCGGGCATGAAAGGGTCGTTCAGGGCGTTGACGACCAGGGCGGGGACACGAATGCGGCTCAAATGGGGTTTGGCCGAGGCGCGCGACCAGTAATCGTCGGTGTTTTTAAAGCCGTGCAGGGGGGCGGTGAAAACGTTGTCAAATTCATAAAGATCACGCGATTGCATCAGGGCCTCGCGGTCAAACAGACCAGGGTGCTGAGCCAGTTTGCGAAGCGCTTTGGGCCGCATGGAGTTGATGAACATTTTGGTGTAGACCAGCCGGTTAAAGCCTTGCCCGATGGCGTGGCCACTGGCTGCCAAGTCCAGCGGGGAGCAGATGCTGGCGACGGCACTGACGACCCGGCCTGCGTCATCGCCCATCTCTTGCGCCCAGCGCATCAGCGCGTTGCCGCCCAACGAAATGCCGACAGCGACGATAGGGCCAGCGTGTTCGCTGCGCAGGCGGCGCAAGATCCAGTCGATCTCGGCAAAATCACCTGAGTGGTAAGCGCGTGGCCCCCAATTGAGCTCACCGCTGCAACCGCGGAAATGCGGCACCGCAAAGGCCATTTCATGCGCTTGCGCGTAGTCGGCAAAAGCTTCTGAGTAGTGGCTGCGGGAGGTGCCTTCCAATCCGTGGAATTGCACCAGGAGAGTTTGGTGACTCGCAATGGAAACCGGATCCAGAAAATCGATGTCAATGAAATCAGAATCTGGTGCGATCCATCGCTCGCGTCGAAACTCCTGCTTTGCGTTATGCGTTCGGCGGGCATACAGCGCACCCCAGATCGTCTGCAAATTTCCACCGGGTAGCCACCAGGGTGATTGGTAGTCCATCAAGGTCAATGCAACACGGTAGGTGTCTCGTTGATTTCCTGCGCTTCTGTGGCCGAGCCGGGGCTGGCATGGTGCGCCACCATGCGCCAGCCTTGGCCAGTCCGGTGGTAAACGTTGGTGGCCAGCACCCAGGCGTTGGCAGGGCCGCTGTCGGTCATTACTTCGATGCGCTCCAGCACGCTGTGAACGGCGCTGGAAAGCGCTTCAACTTTGCGCACCTGATGCGGCCAGGCGCGGATTCTGCCGTTGGAAAACATCGCATCAAACGCCGCCCGTATCGCCCCCGTCCCTACCACGCGCGGGCCACCAGGGTGGACGCAGAAGACATCGTCTTCATCGGCCCAGCAGGCCATCAGCTTGTCGATGTCGCCGCTTTGCAGCGCGTCGTAGAACGCGGCTTCAATCTCATCGGCGCTCGGGCCCGCCATGACGGATTGGGTTTTGGCTTTGGGCATGGAGGATGGCTTGTAAGGGGCAAGGGTGACAGCTTCTATGTTACCGTCAAGTTTTCGTTGTTTCCAAGAATTGGCAGGAGATCCCTATGACTCAAAGGCTACTTTCAAACTTCGCGCGTTGGGTTGCACTGGTGCTGCCGCTGGCGCTGGTCGGTTGCGGCTACAACGATTTTCAGCGGCTGGATGAGCAGACCAAATCCTCATGGAGCGAAGTGCTCAACCAGTACCAGCGCCGCGCCGACCTGGTGCCCAACATTGTCGCCACCGTCAAAGGCGAGGCTGCATTTGAGCAGGACACACTCACCAAAGTAATCGAGGCGCGCGCCAAAGCGACGTCGATTCAGGTGACGCCCGAGACGCTGAACAACCCCGAGGCGTTTCAAAAATTCCAGGCCGCGCAGGGCGAGCTGGGCAGCGCGTTGAGCCGCTTGATGGTGGTGTCTGAGCGCTACCCCGACCTGAAGGCCAACCAGGGGTTCCGAGATCTGCGGGTGCAGTTGGAGGGCACCGAAAACCGCATCACCGTCGCACGCAACCGCTACATTCAAACAGTGCAGGACTACAACGTGCTGACGCGCAGCTTCCCGAACAACCTGACGGCGATGGTGTTCGGCTACGCCACCAAGCCCAACTTTGCGGTGCAGAACGAGGCGGCGATCTCAGCCCCACCGACGGTGGATTTCACCAAGAAGCCCTGACAGCTTCATCGAGTGAACACCACTTGACCTTGCTCTGATCATCGCCAGCATGACTTGCGGATTGCTTCACCGCGGTTTGATGCTCTTGGCTTACAGCGGGCTGGGGTGGTTGAAAGCGTGCGTGCTGCTGTTGGCTGTGGCCCTGTTCGCCGGCAGTGTTTTGGCCCAAAACCTCGTGCCCATCCCCACGCTGACCAGCCGGGTCATCGACACCACCCGCACGCTAAGCGAAGCGGATGTGCAGACGCTGGACTCAAAACTTGCCGCCTTTGAGCGACAAAAAGGCTCGCAAATTGTCGTGCTAATGGTAGCCACCACCCAACCTGAAGACATCGTGTCGTTCGCTAACCGGGTCGGTAACGTTTGGAAAATCGGGCGCAAAGAAGTCGGCGACGGCGTGCTGCTGATCGTAGCCAAAGACGATCGCAAGGTGCGCATTGAAGTGGCCAAAACACTCGAAGGGGCGATTCCCGACCTGGCGGCGCGCCAAGTGATTGAATCAGCCATCACCCCCAACTTCAAACTGGGCAACTACGCCGCAGGCTTGAGCGCCGCTGCCGATCAGTTGATCGCTCGCATCACGGGTGAGGCGCTGCCCGAACCAAAGCCCGACAGCACCGGCACTGGCAACGCCTTTGGGTTTGACTGGGCGGACTTGGCCATCTTCATGTTTTTTGCGGTGCCGATTGCGGGTGGCATTGCGCGAAGCATCTTTGGGCGAAAACTCGGATCTCTTGTGGTGGGCGGCGGCATCGGCGCACTGGCGCTGTTCGTCACTGCCAGCCTGCTGTTGGCGGGCCTGGCGGCGGTTACCGCGCTTGTCGTCACCTTGATGTTTGGGTGTGGCATAGCGGCATCATCGGGGTCGCGTCGCTCGGGAGGCTCGTCAGGCTGGGGCGGTGGAGGTTTCGGCGCAGGTGGCGGCGGAAGCTTTGGCGGCGGCGGTGACGGTTTCAGCTCTGGCGGTGGTGGTGATTTTGGCGGCGGCGGCGCGTCTGGCGACTGGTGAATGATCATGCCGAACATGATGTTGAATAAGCTCAAACGCATCCTGAAACACCGTTGGCTCGATGAGGGCGATGCCAATCGCGCCGTTCCCGCGGACATGGTGGGGCGGCTGATGCGCCGTGTTGCCGCCAGCGAACAACGCCACAGTGGCGAGATTCGTGTTTGCGTGGAAGCGGGCTTGCCGTTGACCTACTTGTGGCGCAACGCAGCGGCCCGCGAACGTGCGATTACGCTGTTTGGCAAGTTGCGCGTGTGGGACACCGAGTGGAACAACGGCGTGCTGATTTACATGCTGCTGGCTGACCACGCCATCGAAATCGTGGTTGACCGGGGGCTGAACCAGCGGGTAAGCGATGAAGAGTGGAAAGAAATACTGAGCGCCTTGGGTGCCGCCATCCGTGCAGGACGATATGAAGATGGTTTGACGCAGGCGCTGGAGGGGGTGTCGGCCTTACTGGTCAGGCATTTTCCGTTGACGCTGTCAGATGCGAACTCCAACGAGTTGCCCAACAGACCTATCGTCGGTTAGGTAAAACTCGCTGAAAACTAAAGAAGCCCCGAACTGGGAGCCGGGGCTTTTTGTAATTGACAACTTTTAAGCGGCTACTTTTTCTGGCGGTATTTGCGCAGAGCTGCAATTTCAGCGGCAATGACATAAAGCTCAGACGAAATCTTCGCTTGGTCGATTTCGCTCTTGGCATTTTTCAGCGCCTCTTCAGCAGCGGCCTTGGCTTCGTTGGCTTTTTCGTCGTCCAGATCCTTGCCGCGCACTGCTGTGTCTGACAGTACTGTCACGCAATGGGGCTGCACTTCCAAAATGCCACCGGCCACGAAGATGAATTCTTCCGTCCCGTCGGCCTTCTCGATGCGCACCGATCCGGCCTTGATGCGGGTGATCAGGGGCGTGTGGCGCGGATAAATGCCGAGCTCACCCGCTTCGCCGGGTAAAGCCACAAACTTGGCTTCGCCCGAGAAGATCGACTCTTCAGCGCTGACCACATCGACGTGAATAGTTGCCATGATCAGGCTACTTTCTTGCTCTTTTCAATCGCTTCGTCGATCGTACCGACCATGTAAAACGCTTGCTCGGGCATGTGATCACACTCGCCATTCACAATCATCTTGAAGCCGCGAATCGTCTCGCTCAAGGGCACATACTTACCGGGGGAACCGGTGAACACCTCAGCCACGTGGAACGGCTGGCTGAGGAAACGCTGAATTTTGCGCGCGCGGGCCACGGCCAGCTTGTCTTCCGGGGCCAGATCGTCCATGCCCATGATGGCGATGATGTCGCGCAGCTCACGGTAACGCTGCAAGGTGCCCTGCACGGCGCGAGCGGTGTTGTAGTGATCCTCACCCACAACTTGGGGCGAGAGCTGGCGGCTGGTGGAGTCCAGTGGGTCAACCGCTGGGTAAATTCCCAGCGACGCAATGTCACGACTCAACACCACGGTGGAATCCAGGTGGGCGAAGGTAGTGGCAGGTGAGGGGTCAGTCAAGTCATCCGCTGGTACGTACACGGCCTGGATGGAGGTGATCGAGCCGACTTTGGTCGAAGTGATGCGTTCTTGCAAGCGACCCATTTCTTCGGCCAGCGTCGGCTGGTAACCCACCGCAGAAGGCATACGGCCCAACAAGGCGGACACTTCCGTACCAGCCAGGGTGTAGCGGTAAATGTTGTCCACGAAGAACAATACGTCTTTGCCTTCGTCGCGGAACGACTCGGCAATGGTCAAGCCCGTCAAAGCCACACGCAAACGGTTGCCTGGGGGCTCGTTCATCTGGCCGTAGACCATGGCCACTTTGGATTCTTCGAGGTTCTCAAGGTTGACCACGCCAGAGTCGGCCATCTCATGGTAGAAATCGTTACCCTCACGGGTGCGCTCGCCCACGCCAGCGAAAACAGACAAGCCGCTGTGCGCCTTGGCGATGTTGTTGATCAACTCCATCATGTTCACGGTCTTGCCCACACCGGCACCACCGAACAGACCCACCTTGCCGCCTTTGGCAAACGGGCAGACCAGATCAATCACCTTGATGCCGGTTTCAAGCAACTCTTGCGACGGGCTCAGCTCGTCATAGGCGGGGGCTTTGCGGTGAATCGACATGTGCAGATCGGCATTGACCGGGCCACGCTCGTCAATTGGTGCGCCCAGCACGTCCATGATGCGACCGAGCGTCGCTTTGCCGACCGGCACCTGGATGGAGTTCTCAGTGTTGCGAACCATGGTGCCGCGACGCAGACCGTCTGACGAGCCCAGCGCAATGGTGCGCACAATGCCGTCACCCAACTGCTGCTGGACTTCCAAGGTCAGGTTGGAGCCGTCCATCTTGAGTGCATCATAGATTTTCGGCATCTTGTCGCGTGGAAATTCCACGTCAACCACTGCGCCAATGCACTGGACGATTTTGCCTAAAGTGCCTGCGGTAGTGCCTGCGTTCATGTTTGCTTGAGCCATTACGGTTGCTCCAAAAATAATATCTAAAGAACTTGACAGGCAGTCCGCTAGACTGCCGCTGCGCCTGCAACGATTTCCGAAAGCTCTTTCGTGATCGCCGCTTGACGCGTCTTGTTGTAAATCAGCTTCAGCTCGGCAATCACATTGCCGGCGTTGTCAGTCGCAGCCTTCATGGCCACCATGCGCGCGGCGTGTTCGCTGGCCATGTTTTCAGCCACCGATTGATAGACCAACGCCTCTGCGTAACGCACCAGCAAGTCGTCAATTACCGCCTGCGCATCGGGCTCGTAGATGTAGTCCCAAGCCGCCTGCGTGCCGCTGGCTTTGGTTTCTTCCTGCATCTTGGCAGCCGACAGAGGCAGCAACTGCTCCAGCACGGGCTCCTGACGCATGGTGCTGACGAACTTGTTGTAGCTCAAGTAAACGGCGCTGACCTCGCCTTTGATGTAGGCATCCAGTAGCACCTTGACGGGGCCAATGAGCTTGTCCAGATGCGGCTTGTCGCCTAAGTGCGTGATGTGCGAAACCACTTTGGCACCGATGCGATTCAAAAAGCCCAGGCCTTTGCCGCCGATAGCCACCGTCAACGGGGTTTTGCCCGCCGATTGGGTGTCACGCAGCTTCAAGGTGATTTGGCGAAACAAATTGCTGTTCAGGCCACCACACAAACCTTTGTCCGTGGTCACCAAGATGAAGCCGATTGACTTGCCGTCGTTGGACTTCAGGAACGGGTGAACGTACTCAGGATTGGCTTTTCCCAAATTGGTGGCAATATTGCGAATCTTTTCGCTGTAAGGCCGAGCAGCGCGCATACGTTCCTGCGCTTTGCGCATCTTGGACACGGAAATCATCTCCATGGCCTTGGTGATCTTCTTGGTGTTCTCCACCGATTTGATCTTGGTGCGTAGTTCCTTG
>JANOTE010000430.1:0-5593 GCA_031416195.1 Rhodoferax sp. | reverse complement strand
GGATGACACCATTGGTCACGCACTTGGCGAAGTTCAGCATGTCGGGCACCACGCCGAAATAGTCAGCACCGAAGTTGGTGCCGAGGCGGCCAAAGCCGGTGATGACCTCGTCAAAAATCAGCAAGATGCCGTGCTTGTCGCAAATCTGGCGCAGGCGCTGCAAATAGCCTTTGGGCGGCAGGTACCAGCCGGCACTGCCGGAAACAGGCTCGACGATGATCGCTGCGACATTGCTGGAGTCATGCAGCGGCAAGATGCGGTTTTCCAACTCAAGCAGGAGGTCTTCCTTCCACTCGGGCAGCTCGCCGTGGATGTAGGCATGGTTGACGGGGTCGTGAATGAAGCGCATGTGATCCACGCGCGGCAAAAACGAGGTTCCAAAGGTCTTGCGGTTGGCTGGGATGCCGCCCACGCTCATGCCGCCGAAACCGACGCCATGGTAGGCCCGCTCGCGCCCGATAAACACATTGCGATGACCCTCGCCACGCGCGCGGTGGTAGGCCAGCGCAACCTTCAATGACGTGTCTGCCGCCTCCGAGCCCGAATTGCAAAACAGCACGCGGTTCAGGTCGCCCGGGGCCATGCCAGCGATCATCTCGGCTGCGACGAAGGCCTTGTCGTTGCTGGCCTGGAACGCTGTGGAGTAGTCCAGCGTGTCCAACTGCTTTTTGATAGCTTCGTTGATCGGCTTGCGGTTGTGACCCGCCGTCACACACCACAGGCTGGAGATGCCATCAATCACCTTGCGCCCATCGTGCGTCGTGAAGTGCATGCCATCGGCTGCAACGATGACACGCGGGCTCTCTTTGAAGCTGCGGTTCGGGGTGAAGGGCAGCCATTGGTTGTCCATGTTGAAGTCAATTTTTGCCATGGTGATCTCCTAAACAAAGTCTTAAACAAAGTAATGCAAAATCCAATCCGACATCATGCCAGTTAAATGAAGTCCACACTGCAACTTTTTGAGGCGCAAGACATGTCCGTTCACCCCATCAACGCCACCCGCGCTGTCGATCCTCTGGCCGAGGCCAAAATACACTTGGCAGCGGCCCACAGGTTAGCCGTTTTGCACGATCTTGAAGAGGGCATTGACAACCACTTCACGGTGACGGTGCCGGGCCGTGCTGACGAATTTCTGATCTTGCCCTTCGGCCTGCATTGGTCCGAGGCGCGCGCAAGCGACATGATTGTGTTCAACGAAGCCGGGCGAACGCTGGCGGGCAAGGGTGTGGTGGAGCTGTCTGCCCAGTGCATTCACGCGCCGCTGCACCGCATCACGGGCGCGAAGGTGGTGTTGCACACGCATCAGACTTGGGCGATTGCGCTGAACATGCTGCAAGACAACCGACTGCTGCCCACCACGCAGACGGCGGCATTTTTCCATGGTCACATTGCCTATGACGACACCTACACGGGGCTGGCCGATTCGACCGAGGAGGGCGAGCGTTTGGCAGGTGTTTTAGGCAGCAAGCACATCATCTTTATGAAGAACCACGGCGTGGTGGTGACGGGCGACACCGTGGCGCAGGCCTATCGCAGGCTCTACAAACTGGAGCGCGTGTGCCGCAACCAGATTCTGGCCATGGGTACAGGCCAACCGATGGCAGTGCTCAGCGACGAGGTGGTCGCCCGTGTGCAAGCACCCAACCCCGATGACCGCCACCCGCGTGAAGAGCGCGAGCGGCTGTATTTCGAGGCGATGATGCGGGTGCTGGATCGCGAGCTGCCGGGGTATGCAGACTGATTCCACATAAAGTGTTTCAAGCCCGCATCGGTGGTATCGGCGATCTTTGTGGGACTTGCGTAAAGATGGGATGGCGTTTTTCCAGAAGCGCCGCGAAGCGTTCTCGCGCATCAGGTGTCATCGGGGCCTCGGCCATCACGGCCGCCGTCCAAATTATCTAAGTATTTTCCCTGTAGGTAGTCAGCTATCACCCAATTAAGGGTGAAAAGTTGAATACTCCAAGGGTGCAAAGCAAACCAACAGGAGACTAGCATGCGCGTTATTTCCATCTCAAAAGAAAGCCCCGATGCGGGCGGCTGCGGCGACGGATCGGTCGAGCAAAGTGGCGAGGTCCGAAAGGTCAATCTGCCGCTGGCACGGCGTGAGTTTTTGAAGGGTTCGGGCCTGCTTTTCGGCTCGCTGGTCACGGGGACGCTGCTGGCGGGCCTGGCCCCGTCAACCGCCTGGGCACTGGAGCTTAAAAAACTCTCGACTGCGCAGGGCGAGGCCTTGATGGCGATGGGCCGCGTGCTGTACCCGCATCAAAAATTACCAGATGCGGTCTACGCGCTGCTGGCGAAAGACTTGGACGGCAAAGCAGCAGGCGATGCGGCTGCGGCCAAGATGATGGAAGACGGCATTGCCTGGCTTAACAAATCAGCAGGCGGCAACTTTGCCAAGGCCAGCGCGGTGCAGCGCGAAGAGATTGTGCGCGGCATGGAGGGCACGGCCTTTTTTGGCGCAGTGCGTGGCCAGTGCGTTACGTCGCTGTATGACAACGACATGGCCTACGCTGTGTTTGGCTACCCTGGCTCGGCGTGGGAAAAAGGCGGCTACATCACGCGCGGTTTTCAAGATTTGAAGTGGCTGCCAGAGCCTTCGTTGCAAGCAAGCCCGCCGCCCTACATGGGCTGATCGATCCGCACGACAACATTAAAACTGGAGACAGACATGGCGAAATTTGACTTCTCGGACGACTCGGTCGTCTTGATCATCGGCTCAGGCGCAGGCGGAGGCACACTGGCCAACGAGCTGTGTCAAAAGGGCATCAGCGTAGTGGTGCTCGAAGCCGGGGCGATGCAGTCTCAGGCCACGTTTTTGAATGACGAATGGAAATCGTTTGTGCAACTGGCCTGGCTGGATGCGCGCACCACCTCAGGCTCATGGCGCGTCGCCAAAGACTTTTCTGGACTGCCGACCTGGATCTGCAAGACCGTGGGTGGCACCACCACCCACTGGGCGGGCGCATCGCTGCGATTTCAGGAGCATGAGTTCCGCGTGAAAACAGTTTATGGAGACATCAAAGGGGCCAATCTGCTGGATTGGCCAATCACGATGACCGACATGGCGCCCTACTACGCCCAGGCCGAAAACAAGATGGGCGTGACCCGCACCAATGGCATCCCCGGCTTGCCCGGCAACAACAACTACAAGGTGATGCACGCCGGTGCCACCAAGCTCGGCTACAAAGAAGTGCACACCGGCAACATGGCCATCAACAGCCAGCCGCGTGATGACCGGGGCCGCTGCATGCAACTCGGGTTTTGCTTTCAGGGCTGCAAGAGCGGCGCAAAGTGGTCGACGCTGTACGTCGAGATTCCCAAGGCCGAGGCAACCGGCAAATTTGAGATTCGCCCGCAGTCGCACGTCACCCGCATCGAACACGACGCGCAAGGCAAAGTCACAGGCGTGGTCTACCGCGACAAAGACGGCAAAGAGCAGCGCCAAAAGGCGCGAATCGTCTGCGTGGCCGGTAACGCGATTGAAACGCCACGGCTGCTGCTGCTATCAGCCTCCAGCATGTTCAAAGACGGCCTGGCCAACTCATCCGGCCAGGTGGGTCGCAACTACATGCGCCACATGACGGGCTCGATCTACGCCGCATTCAAAGACCCGGTGCACATGTACCGCGGCACGACGATGGCCGGTATCGTGCGCGACGAAGCAGGGCACAACCCCAACCGTGGCTTTGCGGGCGGCTACGAGCTGGAAACGCTGGCCTTGGGCGTGCCCTTCATGGCTGCGTTTTTGAACCCGGGCGGCTGGGGCGCTGACTTTGCCTGGTGGATGGACAACTACACCAATTTGGCAGGCATGTGGCTGGTGGGCGAAGACATGCCGCGCGAGACCAACCGCGTCACGCTCAACGCCAGCGTCAAGGATCAATACGGCAACGCTGCCCCGAACGTGCATTTTGACGACCACGACAACGACATCGCCATGCGCAACCATGCCTTCACCCAGGGCGAGCGGATTTACCAGGCGGCTGGTGCCATCAAAACCTTCCGCACGCCGCCCTACCCGTCCACGCACAACATGGGCACTGCCCGCATGAGCGCACGGGCGCAAGACGGCGTGTGCAACAAGTGGGGGCAAACGCATGACATCAAAAACCTGTTCATCAGCGACGGCAGCCAGTTCACTACCGGCGGCGCGGAAAACCCGACGCTGACCATCGTCTCCCTGGCAATTCGCCAGGCTGATTACATTGCCCAGCAGATGACCGCTCGCGCGCTCTAAGCAGGACACCACCATGTGTGAATACTTCGTCAAAGCGGATCCGATTCAATACGAGCAGCGCTCGCGCACGGTGCGCATCCGCAACGTGCTCACCAGCATTCGCCTGGAGAACATGGTGTGGGAAATCCTGGCCGATATGGCCGAAGAAGAGGGCTGCACTACCAATGCGCTGATCTCCAAGTTTCACGACGAAATACTGATGCACCGTGGCGAGGTGCCCAACTTCGCATCGTTCCTTCGCGTCACCAGCATGCGCTACATGCGCCGCTGCATGCAGGCGATGCGGGAACGAGAAGCCAGGCAAGCGTCAATGCAGTCGGATGGGCCGGCGATGGTGCCTTCACCCCTCGTGCCGTCACTCACGGTGCTGACCAATCTGGGGCGCGCCAAGGCGGTTGAACCCGCCCCAAAGATCTTGGCGGTGGCGGGGCGGTGATCTTTCCGAATTTTCCGATCTGACACAAGCTGATTCAAATCAACACAAGGCGACATGAGCTTCACCACTGAAAACCACGCGGGCGTAAGCGCCGCAGTCGAGCCGGCGACGCAAGGCTTTGTGTTCAACCACAGCATGCTGCGGGTGAAAGACCCCGCCATCGCATTGGATTTTTACACCCGCGTGATGGGCATGCGCGTGCTGCGCAAACTCGATTTCCCGGAGATGAAGTTTTCGCTTTATTTCCTGCACCGCGCGCTGGAAGGTGAGGCTGCGCCAGACGACGCGGGCGAGCGCACCGCCTGGACGTTCAGCCAGCGTGGCATTCTGGAGTTGACGCACAACTGGGGCACCGAGAGTGATGCCAACTTCAAATACCACGACGGCAACGCCCAGCCGCAGGGTTTTGGCCACATTTGCTTCTCAGTGCCCAACCTGGATACGGCGGTTGCCTGGTTCGACGCGAACCAGGTGCCCTTCGTCAAACGGCCCGATCAAGGCAAGATGAAAGATGTCGCCTTCATCAAGGACCCTGACGGCTACTGGATTGAAATCGTTGAGCCTGCGCGGCTTAAAAAATTGGGGCTTTGAACAGATTGCTTTTTCGAGATAAAAATTAACCTGTAGGTTAATTTTTATCTCAAAATCGCTCAATTTAGTCAAAATCAGAGCGAAATGCGCCTGTGGCCCTCGAATCATATGCATAACTAGCTATATATTATATAGCATATGGTTGCTCGAAACATCGACTATTGACTGGCTCGCAATCACGCAATGCGAGCAAGAATCTGGCCGCCACCGTAGCTGGATGCCGCCATCACCTCGCCACCTCGTGATGCACGAATCGCGCAGTATTTGAACTCCGGGATTTTGGCGAATGGGTCCAGCGCGGCATTGGTCAGCTTGTTGATCGCGGC
>JANOTE010000429.1:0-2342 GCA_031416195.1 Rhodoferax sp. | reverse complement strand
TCACGGAAGTGCGTTCGTTGGTACGGCCTGAATTTGGAGCCAGCGAGATTTGTCACAGCAGTGTCATTGAACAAGTACGAGGCAATCCGTTTTCTTCAAGCGGGCGATTTGCGATGGAACTCCACAGGCACCGGCACCATTGGGCGTGCTTGTCTTGTACCTCCTGCGCAGCATAAAGCTGGCTTGGTCGCAGATTCGCATGTGACAGTTGTGCGTCCGGTGCAATTGAATGGTTGGTTTTTGTGGCGGTGGATTCAAAGCCCTTACGTTCAAAACGAAATCGAAGGCTCCGCATCTGGTACGACGAATCAAATCGAGCTGAACACGTCAACCGTGATCAACCACCTGGTTCCTGTACCTCCTGTGGTCGAACAATCCCGCATCGTTACCCGCGTCGAAGAACTCATGCGCCTGTGCGACGCCCTCGAAGCCAAAGGCCAGCTCGAAGCCACACAACACAGCCAACTCGTCAGCACCCTGCTAGCCACGCTCACCGAGCGCGAAACGCCCGCGCAACTGGCCGAAAACTGGCACCGCATCGCCGCCCACTTCGACCTGCTGCTAGACCGCCCCCAAGCCGTAGACGCCCTGGAGCAAACCATCCTGCAACTGGCAGTGCGCGGCTTGCTCGTCCCCCAAGACCCGCAAGATCAACCCGCCAGCGAGCTACTCAAGAAAATCCGCGCCGGGAAAGACAAGCGCATCGCCGAGGGCAAAATCAAACGCGACAAGCCCCTGCCGCCGATTGCGGAGGATGAACACCCATTTGCGTTGCCGCCGGGGTGGTGCTGGGCTCGGCTAAATGACCTTATCCGCATTGGTTCTGGTGATGGCTTAACTGCTGCGCAAATGACACCGGGAGGAACCATCCCGGTCTATGGTGGCAATGGCGTGAACGGACATCATGACAAAGCCAACGTGAGCGAACCGACGTTAGTAATTGGGCGAGTCGGCTATTACTGCGGATCAGTGCACATTACGCCTGCCAAAGCGTGGGTGACAGATAACGCCTTCATAACGCGTTACCCGAAAGCTTATCTGGATATGACATGGCTTTACTGGTTGTTGGTTGGAACGAACCTCAAAGAAAACGATTCAGAAACTGCACAACCCGTTATTTCTGGCCGCAAGTTATATCCAATCGTTGCCGCGCTCCCACCCCTCGCCGAACAATCCCGCATCGTCACCCGCGTAGCCTCCCTGCGCCGCCTGTGCGCCGACCTGCGCCAGCGCCTGACCGCCAGCCAATCCACCCAAGCCCATCTGGCCGAGGCGCTGGTGGAAAATGTCGCTTAGTCCTCTTTACCTGCCGAAGGCAACACCATGCTCATTAGCAACATCCGACTGAAAAACTGGCGCAACTTCCAATCGCTGGATTTGCCTCTGCGCGATGTGTCCTATGTCCTAGGCCCTAACGCTTCTGGCAAGTCCAATCTGTTGGACGCGTTGCGATTTCTGCGTGATGTCAGTAAAGCCAAAGGCGGGGGGTTGCAGGCAGCCATTGCGGAACGGGGTGGTATCTCGAAGGTGCGCTGTCTTCACGCCCGACGCGATCCCGAAGTGGAGATTGACATTGAACTGAGCCACGATTTGGACCAGCCAAATGTGTGGCGATACGTCTTGGCATTCAAACCGGAGGGCAAAGGGGCGCAGCGTTTGCTGGTTTCTCGCGAACAGGTTTGGAAAGACGGCAAGCTGGTGTTGAATCGGCCGGACTCCAAGGACGATGCGGACGTGTTGCTACGAACCCAAACCCATCTGGAGCAAATTCAGACCAATATCAAGTTCCGGGAAGTGGCTGATTTTCTGAGCGATATCACCTACCTGCATCTGGTGCCGCAGTTACTGCGCTTCGGTGAAAAGATCGGTGGGCATCGGCTCACGGATGACCCTTTTGGACAAGGCTTTTTGGAGCGCCTGGCTAAGACGCCGGAGAAGACCAGAAACTCGCGTCTGGCCAAGATTTCAAAAGCGCTGTCGTTGGCGGTACCGCAGTTTGAAGATTTGCGTTTTAACAAAGACAAGATGGGCCATCCGCATTTGGAGGCGCGCTACGCACACCATCGCCCCAATGCAGGGTGGCAGTCTGAGGAGCACTTTTCAGACGGGACGCTGCGCTTGTTTGGCCTGCTCTGGGCGTTGTTGGAAGGCAGTTCCATGTTGTTGCTGGAGGAGCCTGAAATTTCGCTCAACGATGCGATCGTGAAGGAAATTCCATTGATCGTGGATCGGTTGCAGCGTGATCGCAAAACAAAGCGGCAAGTGGTGTTGACTACCCACAGCGATGCGCTGTTGAGTAACCCCGGCATTGATGAACGGGGCGTTGTGATTCTGGAAACTGG
>JANOTE010000428.1:0-4186 GCA_031416195.1 Rhodoferax sp. | reverse complement strand
GGAGAGCGCCTCGATGGGCGTGATCGGGGGCATCATCGGCGCGGCGGTCGGCGTATTGATCGTGATCGGCGTCTCGGCGATCCAGGTGTGGACGCCCGTTCTAGACCCGCTGGCACCGATGCTCGCGCCTGTGGTCGGCGGCGTGATCGGCGTGTTGTCAGGCATCTATCCGGCCATGCGCGCAGCGCGGCTGGAGCCTGCAGAGGCATTCCGGCATTAGGCGAGCGGCATCGTTTTACCGCTCTTGCCCTGCAATCGGTAGGGCTCGACCAGGTGCGCGGCGATGCTTTACCAAATCAACGCCAACTCGTGTAACCTCGCTCGTGGGACTTCTCCTTCAAAAGGTTAAAGATTGACTGTTCCAACTTCAATCTTGGCACCAGATGCCGTTACCGTGAAGTGGGACGTCCCTTCGTATTCGTATTTATTCCACAAACAGCCTTTAAAAAGATAGTATCCTGAATGCAAACTGATCAAACGCCTGCTCTCGATACTCTCAATATCCCCGCTGGCTTCAAGCCGCGTTTCTTTGGCGAGGGTTTCATCAGCGCAAACGGCCCGCTCTACACTCGCCGCTCAGAGGCTGGAATGCAGATGGGCTTTCGCGTCGAGCCGCGCCACTGCAACCCGATGCAGATTTGCCACGGCGGCATGATGGCCACGTTTTGCGACATGTTGCTGCCGATGTCGGCGATGGTGCTGAGCAAAGACCTGGATAGCCGCTTCCTGCCCACCATCACCCTGCAAGTCGATTACCTCGGCCCCTCGCCGCTGGGTGCCTGGGTGCAAGGCGAGGCGCAAATTCTGCGCACCACGCGCAGCTTGGTGTTTATGCAAGGACTGGTTCAGGCTGACGGGGCCAACGTCGCAAGAGTCAGCGGTATCTTCAAAATTGGAGGGGTGTTCGAGGGGTTCAAGCCGTTAGGGGCATCGGGCACTTAAACGGCCATCTAGGCCCGCATCAACGTACTCTTGCCAAACAGACTCTGAACCAAATCCACCGCCAGCTCGGCGGTGCGGTTGCGGATGTCAAAGGCGGGGTTCAGCTCCACGATGTCCAGCGAGGCCAACAGGCCCGTGTCGGCAATCATCTCCATGCACAACTGCGCCTCGCGGTAAGTTGGGCCACCGCGCACCGTTGTGCCCACGCCCGGCGCGATGTCGGGGTCGAGAAAATCGACGTCCAGACTGACGTGCAGGTGCGTGTCGTTGTCCATCTGCGCCAGCGCCTGGCTCATTGCGTGGCGCATGCCCATCTCGTCGATGTAGCGCATGTCAAACACTTCAATGCCCATGTCGTGTACCAGCTTTTTCTCGCCCTCGTCGACGCTGCGAATGCCGATTTGACGCAAGTCTTGGGGGTTCAGCGCAGGGCGCTCTGCGCTGTAACCGCCAATCTCGACCAGCTCCTTCGGCCCTTGGCCGCACAGGCAGGCCACTGGCATGCCGTGGATATTGCCACTGGGCGTGAGGGTGGCGGTGTTGAAGTCGGCATGCGCATCAAACCACAGCACGCGCAGGTTCTTTTTGAGGCTGCGGCAATGGCGTGACACGGCGCTGATCGAGCCAATCCCCAGGCAATGGTCGCCGCCGAGCATGATCGGCAGATACCCCGCCTGCAGCTCGGCAAACATTGCGTCATGCAGCAAGCGGTTCCACTGCACGACTTCATCCAGATGGCGAAACCCGTTCACGGCGCTCTGCCACGGGTTGGCTGGCCCGGCCAGATTGCCGCAATCACGCACCGTCAACCCGAACTGGGCAATCGCCTCTCGGATGCCCGCCACGCGCAGCGCCTCCGGCCCCATGCTCGCGCCGCGCGTTCCTGCGCCAATGTCGGTCGGCACGCCAATCAAGCTAACGGTTTTGAAGCGGGTGGTTTGGGTCACAAGCGGCACTATATCTCTGTGTACCCCCCAGCGCCGCGTGCTTTGCGGTAACATCAATATCGCTGTTGACGTTTACGTAAACGTCAACAGCGTCAATCCCATGGAGCCCCGCAGTGACTAATCTTTCCGCCGACTACCAAGCCCTCGCCAACTACCGCCCCACGCACAAGGTGCGCTTCGTCACGGCGGCCAGCCTGTTTGACGGGCACGATGCGGCCATCAACATCATGCGGCGCATCCTGCAGGGCATGGGCGCAGAGGTGATCCACCTGGGGCACAACCGCAGTGTGGACGAGGTGGTGACCGCTGCCTTGCAGGAAGATGCGCAGGGCATCGCCATCAGCTCCTACCAGGGTGGGCATGTCGAGTATTTCAAGTACATGGTGGATTTGCTGCGAGCGCGCGGCGGCGAACATATCCAAGTGTTTGGCGGTGGCGGTGGCGTCATCGTGCCGCCTGAAATTGCCGAGTTGCAGGCCTACGGCGTGGCTCGAATCTTCAGCCCGCAAGACGGCCAGAAGATGGGCTTACAGGGCATGATTGGCGAGATGGTGATGCGGTGTGACATAGATCTCACAGCGTATGCACCCATGGATTTGCAGGCGGTGCAGGGGCATTCTGAAGCGAGCTGGCGCGCGTTGTCGCAACTGATCACCGCAATTGAAGGCTCTAAAGCGGATGATGCTTTGGTCAATTCCCTGCGTACACAGGCTGCAACCAAAAAGATAGCGGTTGTTGGCATCACCGGCACCGGTGGCGCAGGCAAATCGTCGCTCACCGATGAGTTGATCCGCCGCTTGCGCCTGGATCAGAATGACAGCCTGCGGGTGGCGGTGATCAGCATTGACCCGAGCCGTCGCAAGAGTGGTGGTGCGCTGTTGGGTGACCGCATTCGAATGAATGCCATATCGCCGTGGCAAAACGGATCGCGCGTCTTCATGCGCTCTTTGGCGACGCGCGATTTCGGTAGTGAAATATCCCAGGCGCTGCCCGATGTCATCGCCGCATGCAAGGTCGCGGGCTTCGATTTGATCGTGGTCGAGACATCCGGCATCGGGCAAGGCGATGCGGCCATCGTGCCGCACGTGGATGTGCCGCTGTATGTCATGACGCCCGAATTCGGCGCCGCAAGCCAGCTTGAAAAAATCGACATGCTGGACTTTGCCGAGTTCGTGGCCATCAACAAATTTGACCGCAAGGGCTCGCTCGATGCGCTGCGCGATGTCGCCAAACAAGTGCAACGCAACAAAGAGGCCTGGACCACGCCAGCCGACCAGATGCCGGTGTTCGGCACCATGGCCGCGCGCTTCAATGATGATGGGGTGACCGCGCTCTACCAGGCGCTGAAAGTCCGTTTAACCGAGCTGGGTGTGCCGCTCAAGGATGGCGCAAGCCTGTTACCCATCGCCGATGTAAGGCACAGCACCAACCAAACCCCCGTTGTGCCAGCCGCCCGCACACGCTATCTGGCTGAGGTGAGCGACACAGTTCGCACCTACAAGCGCCGTGCGCGTGCGCAAGCCCGGTTGGCGCGCGAAATCCAGCAACTGCACGCCACTGCAGCCATGCTGCAAACCGACAAACCGGATCGCCATCGCGCCATCGAAGCCGTGAATGACCTCGCGCAGGTGCGGGACGTACACCTTGGCGCGCCGGAGCGCAAGCTGCTGGCGCAATGGCCAGCGATGCAGCAAGCCTATGCGGGCGATGAGTATGTAGTGAAAATTCGCGACAAAGAAATCCGCACCGCGCTCACCACCAAATCATTGAGCGGTACGACCATCCGCAAAGTTGCGCTACCCCAATACGAAGACCATGGCGAAATCTTGAAGTGGCTGATGCTGGACAACGTGCCCGGCAGCTACCCCTACACCGCAGGCACCTTTGCCTTCAAGCGCGAGGGCGAAGACCCGACCCGCATGTTTGCAGGCGAGGGCGATGCCTTTCGTACCAACACGCGTTTCAAGCTGCTCTCCAGCGGCATGGAAGCCAAGCGCCTGAGCACCGCGTTTGACTCGGTCACGCTCTACGGCAACGACCCCGATGTGCGGCCTGACATCTATGGCAAAGTGGGCAACAGCGGCGTGTCCATCGCCACGCTGGACGACATGAAAGTGCTCTACAGCGGCTTTGATCTGTGCAGCCCGAGCACCAGTGTCAGCATGACGATCAATGGCCCCGCGCCGAGCATTCTGGCCATGTTCATGAACACCGCCATCGACCAGAACCTGGACAAATTCAAGACCGACAATGGCCGCGAACCGACCGACACCGAGAGTCAAAAAATCAAGGCGTGG
>JANOTE010000427.1:0-3102 GCA_031416195.1 Rhodoferax sp. | reverse complement strand
CAGTTCGCGCCCGAGCTGCTCAGCACGCACTTCGGCCCCGAGATTTGGGCGCTGTACCAGCGCGGCGCGCTTGACGTTGATGTGCCGTTGACCGGACGTTTTGTACCCGCCGACAAAGCGGCTGATGTGGGTGGAGTGCTGCGCGAAATTGACGATGCACGGGCACAAGAGGCGGCGCGGCGGCTGCGGATGGCCACCGTGCGCTAAAGTTCAGTGTTGATCAATATACCCATATTAGGTATATTGAGTGTTGAAACGCATCGTTTTTGCTGTTTCTACGATTAAATAACCTTTTAGCCCCTGTAAAATATGCATACAAAGCTACTTATACTATAGCAATTCACCGAGCAAGAACTTTCCGCGTTTCGCCAATCTTCAGCAAAAAGAAGTCGGTCTCACCACCCCCCCCAGGGGGATTGGTCGGGAAACAGTGTCTGTTCAAACTGACGGGCACCCATAAATTTTCGATATTACCCGTCGGGTTATCGACTGGCAGGGGTTTCTACGTATAATCGAAGGCTGTGCTAAATTTGCTTCTGAGGGTTACGGATTGGTTACCATCGTGAGAATGTTGCCGCCATCGCTTCCGGAAGTAGAAAGCAAGGAACCGGTTTTTCGCCGCTGGTCGCATGCGGATGCGACTGAACTGCGCAAAACCCAACCCGCCATCTCTCCATGGTGGATTGTGCTGTGGATGCTTATGGCAACTGCGGTCATTGGGGTGACCGGAATGGTCGCCTTTGATGTCCGCACCGCCTTGTCAGCCGCTTATGGCAGTCTGGCCGTCGCCCTGCCCGCAGCAGTGCTTGCGCGGGGCATGACGTCACAGTTGTCGCGAATGAATGCAACAGCAGGCGCCTTGGCGTTTATGTTGTGGGAGATGGTGAAGATTGGTCTGAGCATCGGTATGCTGATACTCGCCCCCAGCCTGATTGCTGACCTGAGTTGGCCCGCGCTGTTGGTGGGTTTGATCTTGACGATGAAAGTGTATTTTGTGGCGGCGATTGTCAAACCCAAGCCGCTTGGCACGGTTTGAAGGCCGTAGCCCAAAAAGAATGTAGAACCGAATTGAACTGTTGTTGAGAGACTGAAAAAATGGCTGCCAGCGGACAAGCTCCAACCTCCGGTGAATACATTGTTCACCACCTCACGCATCTGCAAAACAAAACGCAGACCGAAGTTGTTGATTTCTCAGTCATCAACATGGATTCGGTGTTTTGGTCGATCACGCTGGGCATCATTGCCTGCTCGTTCATGTATTTCGCAGCCCGGCGCGCGACATCTGACGCGCCAGGCCGCCTGCAGGCCTTGGTTGAAATGATTTACGAAATGGTCGACAGTCAGGCTAAAGGCATTGTCCACAACGCCACCAGCCGTACCTTTGTTGTGCCCCTCGCGATGGTGATCTTCGTTTGGATCTTCTTGATGAACTTCATGGACATGCTGCCCGTGGATTTGATTCCCTCGATCTGGCACATGGCAGGCCCTGGAATGGGTGCTAAAGATTACATGCGCGTCGTACCCACCGCCGACTTGTCCGTCACCATGGGCATGGCAGTCGCTGTGCTTATGATTTGCATCTACTACAACATTAAGATCAAAGGCCTGGGCGGTTGGGCGCATGAACTGGTCTGTGCGCCTTTTGGCACCAGCAAAAATCCTATTTTTGCAGTCATCCTGGGTGTGATCAACTTTGCGATGCAAATGATTGAATTCGTCGCCAAAACGGTCTCACACGGCATGCGACTGTTCGGCAACCTTTATGCCGGCGAGCTGATTTTCATGCTGATCGCGCTGCTCGGCGGATCGTTCGCGCTTTCAGGCAGTGGCCTGTTTGTGACCTTCATGCACATCGTTGCAGGCACCGCCTGGACGATCTTCCACATTCTGGTGATCACGCTGCAAGCCTTTGTGTTCATGATGCTGACCCTGGTGTACCTGGGGCAGGCGCATGACTCCCATTGATTGCATTCGTTGCCCTGAATAGTTTTCGTTTTACCTCAACCTTTCCATCCACACTTAGGAGTCATCATGGAAGTTATTAGTTTTGTCGCGCTCGCCACGGGCCTGATCATCGGTCTGGGCGCACTGGGTGCCTGTATCGGTATCGGCATCATGGGCTCAAAGTATCTCGAGTCTGCCGCGCGCCAGCCTGAGTTGATGGGCGAACTGCAGACCAAGATGTTCCTACTCGCTGGTCTGATCGACGCTGCTTTTATTATCGGCACGGGTATCGCACTGTGGTTCGCCACGGCCAACCCATTTCTGGGCCAGATCGCCCGTTTGGTCAAGTAATTTCCGTAGTTTGTTATGGCTGGGACCTACTTTGCAGTGTCCTACCAACATCCGTCACAGGATGCCGATTAACAAACCCACCGGAAGGATTCAGTTGTGTATATTAATGCCACCCTGATCATTCAGATCGTTGTGTTCCTCATTTTTGTGTGGTTCACCATGAGCTTCGTTGTTCCGCCGCTCAAAAAAGCGCTGGACGAGCGTGCCTTCAAAGTGCAAGAAGGCCTCGCTGCTGCTGACAAAGCCAAACTCGAACTCTCCAGCGCCAACAAGCGCGTGGAAGACGAGCTGACCAAGTCACGTAACGAGACCGCTGCGCGCCTGGCCGATGCCGAGCGCCGGGGTCAAGCCATCGTGGAAGAGGCGAAAGCCAAAGCCGCGACAGAAGCTGACAAAATCATTCAGGCCGCCAAGGCAGAAGCTGATCAGCAGACCGTCAAAGCCCGCGAGGTCCTGCGCGAGCAGGTCGCTGCGCTGGCTGTGAAAGGTGCCGAGCAGATTTTGCGCAAGGAAGTCAACGCCGGTGTTCACGCTGATTTGTTGTCACGCCTGAAGACCGAGCTTTAAGAGTGGATCATGGCTGAAATTGCAACCATCGCCCGCCCTTATGCCGAAGCTTTGTACAAGGCCGTCAAAGCCAGCCCTGGTGCTGAAGCTGGCGCATCCGAATGGGTTGACGAGCTGGCTGCCATTGCGGGCAACCCGCAATTGCTGGCTTTTTCAGACAACCCCAAAGCGACCACAGACCAAGTGATGGGCCTGATCACGGGCATTGCCAAGACGGCGATGCCTGAGATGGCCAAGAAC
>JANOTE010000426.1:0-1524 GCA_031416195.1 Rhodoferax sp. | reverse complement strand
TCCGGGCGACCCATGTGGTCCACCACCACGGTGGTCGGCAAGGCGGTGAAGAAGTCATACAGCTCGGGCAGGTCCTGGGCTTCAAAGTACACCACCACGTGCCAGCCCAGCGGCGCAATGCGCTGGGCAATCTCCAGCAACGCCTCGCGCGGCGTGAAGTCAGCCAGGCGCTTGACGAAGTTGAAGCGCACGCCGCGCACACCGGCCTCATGCAGGGCCTGCAACGCGTCATCAGTGACACTGCGTTTGACCGTGGCGATACCCCGTGCCTTGCCATTGCTGTGAAGCAGTGCGTCGACCATGGCGCGGTTGTCACTGCCATGGCAGGTGGCCTGCACCAGCACATTTTTCTCAAAACCAAGGTGGTCGCGCAATGCGAAAAGCTGCTGCTTCGACGCGTCGCAGGGCGTGTACTTGCGCTCGCTCGCATAGGGGAACTCGGCAGCGGGGCCGAATACATGGCAGTGCGCATCCACCGCCCCGGGTGGCAACTGAAAACGGGGCTTGGCCGGGCCGGCGTACCAGTCCAGCCAGCCGGGGGTTTTTTCGAACTGCATGGGAGCGTAGTTAGTTCAGTCGATGTACCTCAGACCGGCCTTGGCCAGGCCTTCGCGCATCTTGTAGTAGTCCAGACCGAGCACGCCCGAAGCAAAAATCTGGCGCTTGGCGCCTTCATTGGCTTCGCGGGCTTGCGCGGCTGCCGCCACCTGAGCGGCCAGTGCGGCGGGCACCACCACCACGCCATCCGCATCGGCGACCACGACGTCACCAGGCTCGACCTGCGCACCGGCGCACACGACCGGAAAATTGACCGACCCCAACGTGGCCTTGATGGTTCCCCTGGCATGAATGGCGCGGCTGAACACCGGGAAGCCCATCTCGGTGAGATATTTCACATCACGCACGCCGCCGTCAATCACCAGGCCCCGAGCCCCACGGGCCTTGAAGGAGGTGGCCAGCAAATCGCCAAAGAAACCGTCCTCGCTGTCGGTGGTGCAGGCTGCCACCACCACATCGCCGACCTGGATTTGCTCGGCAGCCACGTGCATCATCCAGTTGTCACCGGGTTGCAACAACACGGTCACGGCCGTGCCGCACAGGTGGGCGCCGGTGTAAATGGGGCGCATATAGGGCTTCATCAGGCCGACCCGGCCCATGGCCTCGTGGACAGTGGCGACTCCGAAGGCCGAGAGCGCTTCGACCGCTGCCTTGTCGGCGCGCACGATATTGCGTTTGACCAGCCCCAGGTTGTTCATTCGTTGCTCCGTTTCAATTCGTTATACATCCAGACCCCAGCGTCAGGACGAGAAGGCTCTCAGTGCCCCCTGGCCTTCAGCGCCGCATCCAGGCGCGGGAAGACGCGGCGCGCGTTGCCTTCATAAATCTGGCCGCGCTGCTGCGCACTCAGGTGGATGGAGGCTTCAATGTAGCGCTTGGTGTCATCAAAATAGTTTCCCGTCTCAGGGTCGATGCCGCGCACGGCACCAATCATCTCACTGGCAAACAAAATGTTGTCCACCGGGA
>JANOTE010000425.1:0-5606 GCA_031416195.1 Rhodoferax sp. | reverse complement strand
CGCCGATGCGCGAATCCACGGCATTCTGGTGCAGTTGCCGTTGCCCAAGCACATGGATGCGCACAAGGTGATCGAAGCCATCGCCCCGGCCAAGGATGTCGACGGCTTTTCTGTCGCCAGCGCCGGTGAGTTGATGAGCGGCCTGCCCGGCCTGCGTCCGGCCACCCCGGCCGGCTGCATGAAGTTGATCGAAAGCACCGGCGTGCCGCTGCGTGGCAAACACGCCGTGGTGATTGGCCGCAGCAACAACGTGGGCAAGCCGATGGCACTGATGCTGCTGCAAAAGAATGCGACCGTCACCACGGCGTGTTTGCCTTTGACGTTCACGCCTGTGCTTTCCAGCAGCTTGATGCAGCCATACGGCGTGCAGGACCAAAAGCCGGGCGTGCCGGTCATCAACGCACCCGCACTGGCGACGTGAAAACCATCAACATCCTTGGCCGGGGCGATGGCTTCGATCACCTTGTGCGCATCCATGTGCTTGGGCAACGGCAACTGCACCAGAATGCCGTGGATTCGCGCATCGGCGTTCAAGGCGGCGATGCGATCAAGCAGGGCGGCCTCGGTCATCGAGGCTTCGTATTTTTCGAGCACCGAATACACGCCTGTGTCGGCGCAGGCTTGCACCTTGTTGCGCACGTAAACATGGCTGGCCGGATCGTCACCGACAAGGATGACGGCCAAACCGGGCGTGATACCGCTAGGCTTGAGCGCCTGCACTCGATGTTGGATGCTGGAGCGAAGCTGTTTGGAGACGGCAGTCCCGTCGATAAGTTGGGCAGTCATGAGGGTTTGAAATTAAAAAAGCCCGCTCAATTGTGTGAGCGGGCATTTGTGGGATGGGGAAATTTACGGTTTGGGACTCGCTTGGCCCAAGGCGATCTTCAACAGGTCCGCCACCGTGTTGGCATTGAGCTTTTCCATGATGTTGGCGCGGTGCGCCTCCACCGTCTTGATGCTGATGCCCAGGTCATCTGCTATCTGCTTGTTCAAACGTCCCGCGACGATGCGCTCCAGCACTTGCGACTCGCGCAGCGTGAGCTTGGCCAGCAGCGCGTCGCGGCTGGCGGACTGCTGGTGCTCGGCAAACGTGGTTTTGGCGTGCTCCAGCATGCGCTCCACCAGGCTCACCAGCTGGTCTTCCTTGAATGGCTTTTGGATGAAGTCCATCGCACCCTTCTTCATGGTGTCTACCGCCATGGGCACATCGCCATGGCCGGTGATGAAGACCACGGGCAGGGGCGAGCGGGCTTCAACCAAGCGCGACTGCAGCTCCAGCCCGGTCATGCCGCCCATCCGGATATCCACAATCAGGCAGGCGACTTCGCGCGAGTCGTAACGGCTCAGGAACGACTCGGCAGAATCGAAACAGCGCACCCGGTAGTCTTTGCCCTCAAGCAGCCATTGCAAGGAGTCGCGCACGGCTTCGTCGTCATCAACAACGTAAACGGTGCCTTTTTTTGGAATCAAGCTCATGCAGTTACCCTGGGGTTCTTAAGTGTTTTCGCTGGGTCGGTGCCACGGTAAGCACGGTCTCGGTGACGGGCAGCCAAAAGGTAAAGCTGCACCCTGTCACCTCCGAACCATTGTAGATGTTCTGCGCTTTCATTCGCCCTTGGTGCGATTCAACAATGGAGCGGCAAAGGGACAGACCAATGCCCATGCCATCCACTTTGGTGGAAAAGAAGGCTTCATAAAGCCGCTCCATCACCTGCGGGGTGAGGCCCTTGCCTGAATCTTGCACCGAGAACTCCACCACGGGCTTGTCGTCTACCCGCTTCAAGCCCACCCGCAACACCACGCTGCGCCGTGCCGTGGGGCGCTGCGCAGAGTCGACCGATTCAGCGCCGTTTTTCAGCAGATTCACCAGCACCTGCTCGATCAAAATCGGGTCGACCATCAGCTTGGGCAGGCGTGCCGCTACATAATGAGTCAAGCGCACATTGCGCCTTCTGACCTCAATGTCAGCCAGCTCGACAGCTTCACCCACCATGGCAGGTATTTCGGAAAGCGTGCGGTTAGGCTCACTGCGCTTTACGAACGAGCGGATACGCTGGATGATCTGGCCCGCGCGCAGCGCCTGCCTGGAGGTTTTCTCCAGCGCGCCAAGCAGTTCTTCCTGCGTGATTTGCTGGGCCTTGATGCGCGAGACCATGCCGTCGCAATAATTGTTGATGGCGGTGAGCGGCTGGTTAAGTTCATGTGCGACGCTGGATGCCATCTCACCCATGGTGATCATGCGGCTGGCGTTTTGTGCGCGCAGGGCTTGGGCAGCAGCCTGCTCTTCGGCCAGGCGCCGTGCGGTGATGTCGGTAGCGATCACCATTTGCGCCAGGCGGCCATCGACCCAACTCAAATAGCGGCTGCGCACCTCGATCCACTTGGTCAACTCGGGCAGGTAGATTTCTGAGCTTTCGGTTTCGGTGTCTTCCAGCGCACTGGCTGGCAGCCCGGCAAACGAGTCCACATGGTCCTGCAATTCATCATTGAGGGGCCGCAGCGGGATGCCCGCCTGCGCCACCAATTGGAGGTGGCCCGCCGCCAACGTACCAAACCACAACCGGTAGAGCTTGTTGGCAAACAGCAATTCGTCGCTGCCCAGCGGTGCCACAGACACCGACGCATCCAGCGCTCCCAACACCGTGGTGAAGCGCTCGTAAGACGCAGACAGCTGCTCGCGGATGCGATTGGGCTCGGTGATGTCGGTCATTGAGGTCATCCAGCCGGTCTGCGCGCCGCGCGAGTCAATCAGCGGTGAGACATACAGCCTGGCATCAAACAACGTGCCCTCGCGCTTTTGCACCCGCACCTGTATGCCGCCCGGCGTGGTGCGGCCATGCAGCTCATCGTCCAGGCGCGAGGTGAGAGATTCCCGGTCGCTCTCGGGCCAATACGGGAACGGGGCGGTGCGGCCCACCAGCTCGCCCTCGCTCCACCCGGTCATCTGGCAGAACGCGGCGTTGACGTAGGTGATGCGGCCTTGCAGATCCATGGCACGCATGCCGGTGAGCATGGAGTTCTCCATCGCGCGGCGAAAGTTGGTTTCCGAGATCAGCGCCTGCTGCGCCTGCTGGCGACGGCGCATGTGCCGCCAGTTGCCCAGGAGCATCCAAGAGGTCATCCCACTCAGAGCGATCACCAGCCAGAACAGGCCGCTGCCAATCAATCCCAACGAGGTGCGGTAGGCCTGTGCCTTGATGATCAGGCCATTGCCCACGGGCGACACCGGCACGTCGTAAGCGTTCGCCGGGCTGGCCCAGGGAAGCAGGTTGGCGGCGGCGTTGGTTTTTGGAATCACGCTGCCGGCCAGACGCGCGCCGTTGCTGTCCAGCAGCGATACCGCATAGCGTGCTGAAACTTCGGACGGAACGCCGTAGCGGTACAGCGCATCGACCGAATATTCGGCCAGAACTACGCCTGCGAATTTAGTGCGGTCTGTGACCGGGATGTGCAATTGAAGCAGTGCAGGGGACTCGATCGCGGTGCGCTGGAAGTAGACTGGCTGGCGCAAGTCTTTGGCCAGGCCGAAGTTGGTATCTGTCTCGCCCGCGCGCAAGGTGGTACCGGTCTGGCGCAACGGGTTGTTGGTTGTGCTTGCGTTGCCGTAGTTTGATTTGATGCGTTTTCGCTCGTCAATCCAGCTGACCGACTCCAGCTCGGGATACTGGTTGACCAATGACTCGGCGCGGTCGCGGAAGTCTTCGGTGTCGATGTCGCGGTTGGAGACATCGCGCGCCAGCCGCATTAGCTGCTCCTGGCGTTCCAACAGGCGCAGGCGCAAGCGCTGCTGGGTGTATTGAACATCGCGCTTGACGGCCTCCTTTTCTCGCTCGATTTCTTCCAGACGCAGGTAGCCAAAGGCGGCGACGATGGCAATCGAGAACAGAATCACCGCAGCCAAAGGTGCCAGCACTGAAAAGCGATCCTGGCGGTGCGCAGGCAGCTTGCGCCACCAGGTGCGAACACGCATTTTCAGGTGGGCAGGGGCCAGGGTGGCGGGAATCGAGACTTGGGCCGGGTCGGACATGCTTGAAGTGTAGGTGGGGTACACAATTTGTTTAAATTTCATATAGCGATATCAACAAGCATCAGTTGAAATATTTTTAATCGCGTGAGAGAATAGACTATTCAATTTAAACCCCTAAAAAAGTAACCAGGAGAAAGACATGTCCGCCGAAATGCCCGCACCTCAGCTTCTCGCCGCTGGCCTCGATTCAGATGCCCTTGAAACCCGCGAGTGGATGGACGCACTGTCCGCAGTAATTGAGGCCGAGGGGCCAGAGCGCGCGCATTTCCTGCTGGAGCAGCTGCTTGAGCATGCACGGCAAAAAAGCATTGACATGCCGTTCTCGGCGAACACCGGCTACGTCAACACCATCGAGACTGATCATGAAGAGCGTTGCCCAGGCAATATTGAAATTGAAGAGCGCTTGCGCGCCTACATGCGCTGGAACGCGATGGCGATGGTGGTCAAGGCCAATCGGCATCACCCGGTCGATGGTGGCGACCTGGGTGGTCACATCGGCTCATTTGCTTCGCTGGCACATATGTTTGGTGCGGGCTTCAATCACTTCTGGCATGCTGAAAGCGAAGGGCATGGCGGTGACTGCATCTACATCCAGGGGCATGTGTCACCGGGTGTCTACGCCCGCGCCTATCTTGAGGGCAGGTTGACTGAAGAGCAATTGCTCAACTTCCGGCAAGAGGTGGATGGCAAAGGGCTGTCGAGCTACCCGCATCCCAAGCTAATGCCGAATTTCTGGCAGTTCCCCACCGTGTCGATGGGCCTGGGGCCGCTGATGGCAATTTACCAGGCGAGATTTTTGAAGTACCTGCATGCCCGCGGCATCGCGGATACCGCGAACCGAAAGGTTTGGGTGTTTTGTGGTGATGGCGAGATGGACGAGGTCGAAAGCCTGGGTGCCATCGGCCTGGCCGCGCGCGAGAAGTTGGACAACCTGATCTTCGTTATCAACTGCAACCTACAGCGCCTTGATGGCCCGGTGCTTGGTAACGGCAAGATCATTCAAGAGCTGGAAGGCGAGTTTCGCGGTGCTGGCTGGAACGTGATCAAGCTGCTGTGGGGCAGCGAGTGGGATCCGCTCCTGGCGCGCGACAAGGATGGCGCTCTGCGCAAGATCATGATGGACACGCTGGACGGTGATTACCAGGCCTTCAAAGCCAATGACGGTGCCTACGTGCGCAAGCATTTCTTTGGCCGCAGTGAAAAAACGCTGGAGATGGTCGCCAAGATGAGCGATGAAGATATCTTCGCCCTTCGCCGCGGCGGACACGACCCGCAAAAGGTGTACGCGGCTTACCACCAAGCGGTACATCACAAAGGGCAGCCGACGGTGCTTCTGATCAAAACCGTCAAAGGTTTTGGCATGGGCAAAAGCGGTGAGGGCAAGAACAACGTCCATCAAACCAAAAAACTCACCGACGAAGACATCAAGATCTTCCGCGACCGTTTCAACATCCCCGTGCCTGACAGCCAGATCGCCGACATTCCGTTCTACAAGCCCGACGACGACACGCCCGAGATGCGCTACCTGCATGAGCGGCGCAAAGCACTGGGCGGCTATTTGCCGCATCGCCGTGTGAAG
>JANOTE010000424.1:0-2604 GCA_031416195.1 Rhodoferax sp. | reverse complement strand
GATCAACCGTGGAAGCGCTCGTTTGAAGGCGCAATGGGCGGCTACTGGGGCCTGTTCGATCAATTTGGACAGGCGCGCGTGGCGTTGAGCGGTGTTGTGGTTGAGGACAGGCAGTGGTGGCGCGGGCAGCTCGGTGCGATGGTAGGCGCTGGGGCGGCAGCGATTCTCGCCGCGCTGGCCCGCATGCGCACTGCACCCATCGTGCTCGCGGGTGCGCTGCTTGGCGCGCTGGTACCCGTGCAATGGCTGATGATGCAGCAATGGGACAGAAGCCCGCGTGAACAGGCTTTGAGCGCGTTGCTGGCGGTCATCAGCACGGCAGTCACCCTGGCGGCACTTTCCTCCAAGCTCACAAAAGTCATAGCCATTGCCCGCATCGTCGTGCTTTTTGCCGCATCTACCGCTGCCCTGGTGCTGCTGCTGGATGCGCGCTACAGGCCATTTGCGTGGTGGTGGTTTTTGGCGCCCACGGCGGCCCTGTTGGCGCGGCGGGTGACCGCTTGGGATTCGGAATTTAAAGTATCTAACGAAGCGCGCCTGCTGGCCTTCATTTTGGCGGGCTGCGCCGTGCTGATCGCCATCAACGAGGGCTGGCGCAACACTCAAGCTTTGTCGTATTGCGCGCTGCTGCTGCTGTTGGCGGCAACTGCTGCCTTGCCTTCACGCGCAAAAACCAGTGCTGCCAACAACACAGCGGGCGCGCAAAGCTCGGTGGTGTAGAGAATCAAGCCTGCACACGCTACGAAAAGCGAAGCGCCTGCAGCAATTCGCCAGCCTGTCACTGTGGCAAAAACCGCCAAGGCCAGCGCCACCCAGCCGATACGCTGGTTGACAAAGGCTTGAATGATCCAGGCCCGCACGGTGCACAAGGCCTCCTTCGCGCCCCCATCGCAGCGCGCAGTGACATCAGCCGGCTCAATCAAACCGTAACGCGCGGCGGCGGCCAGTGCCAAGGCCATGGCGCAGATCAACACCACTGCGACGGCAGTACGCCAGAGCCTCATTACTGAAGCTTCACTGTTGCGGTTTTCGAGGCACCTGAATCAAACACCTGCAGCAGCATGCGCGTGAAGTCAAACAGCGCACCCACGCGCGGCTCAGCGGGCTCCAGCCCCGGTTTGAAGCCGCGTGCCACAAAGCGCTGCAGCAGCTCAGCATTGGCGCTGATGATGTGAATCGGCACATCCCAGGTCGCGCCTTCACCGGTCACATTGGCGGCGGGCTGGTGGTCGCCCAGCACAATGAAAATAGCCTCCCGCGCGCGCGGTTGCGCAAGGTAGCCTGCCAGCCACTGGTAGTTGTAATCCATCATCCCGGTGTAGCCGGGGCGCATGTTGAACCAGTCTTCTTTTTGCGCGTTGACGGCGGCCATCTGCGCGTCGTCAAACGGCTTGTCCGTCAAAATTTTGGCCCAATCCGCCAGGTACGGCGGCACCGGGTGAAACGGCATGTGGCTGGTGATGGACGGGAAAAACGTGAAACGCTTGGGCGATTGCGCAGTGATGGGGTGCAGTTGCCCCAACCGCGCCAGCGCGAATTGGTCGGGCAGCGACCAATAACCGATCTTTGGGCCTTGGTACGCCAGATCGCGAGCATCGAGAAATCTGTCAAATCGGTAGAACGACTTCTCGGGCCAGTCCCACGTCAACGCTGGGTAGATGCCAAAGGTCTGGTAACCCCGATCTCGAAAAAACGTGACCAGGGTGGGCCGCTCGGTGGTGAGCAACAAGTCATGCACGATGGGGTCACCGGTGTTAATGCCTGAGAGCAGCGCCAGGTGTGCCAGCTCCGAGCCACCGCCAAACGTGGTGGATGCCGCAAATGCCGATACCACCTGCATACCACTGGCCTTGATTTGCGCCGCCAGCGCCTCGCGCGAGGGCTTGAGCTGCGCGTGCATCGCCGCATTGCTGAAGGCCACACGGCCATAGGACTCCAGCCAAAACAGGTTGACATCTGCACCGCGCAGGGCAGCCAGGTCAGAATCAAACGCAGGCGACGGTGCGAGTATCTTTTGCTGATGGCGCTCTGCGAACGCCGTGCCCAGCAGCTTGGCCTGGCGGATGTAGGTGGGCAAAACCGGTTTGGAAATGTAGGGCCAGGTAGCGACCACGCCGTTCACATTCGCCACTGAGACCGCCACGGCACCCAGTGTGAGGATGAGCGCCCAGGGCCGCTTGAGCGCATAAGGCGCAGCTTCTCGTGCAGCGACCTTGATCGAGATTCGCAGCAGCGTGAACACCAGCCCAATCAATGCCACCACGGCCGCAACAACCAGCACCGACACCCAAGCCTGATAGCTTTTCAGCGACACCCACACCACACGCGGAATCTGCAGCGCGTCCCAATACAGATTGATGTCACGCCCGAACAGCGCCGGCGCGGTGGTGTCGAAATAGCGACCAAACACCAGCAGCAGGTAGCCCATCGTCAGCGCCGCCACCACACCGCGAGACAGTGCGCCGCGCAACGCGACCAGGCCCAGAATCACCACCCATAGCAGCACGAACTCCGGGGCGAGGCGTTTGTCCAACTGCACAAAAGGCGTCGGCCACCAATTGGTCATGGCCAGGAATGCGTTAAGCACGAACAGCGCCAGCAGCG
>JANOTE010000423.1:0-11273 GCA_031416195.1 Rhodoferax sp. | reverse complement strand
GTGGCTGAGCGATTGGGTGTCAAAGTGCAGACCATTGCGCCTTTGCGCTCAAGTCTGATCAAGAAAGGCATGATTTATAGCCCCGCGCATGGCGATACGGCTTTCACTGTGCCGCTGTTTGACCAGTTCATGCTGCGCACCATGCCCGATGGACCGCGCAAGGCTGTGGGCCCTGACCCTAGCCGTGCGTGAACACCGCCTTGCGCTTGTTGACAAACGCGTCCATGCCCTCTTTTTGATCTGACGTGGCAAACAGCGCGTGGAAGATACGCCGCTCAAACATGATGCCGTCGGCAAGGCCCGATTCAAACGCGCGGTTGATGGACTCTTTGGCGGCCATCACGGCGATTTGGGAGTAGTCACAAATCATCAGCGCGGCAGCCAGTGCTTCGTCCATCATTTTGTCCAGCGGCACCACGCGGCTGACCAGGCCGGCGCGTTCGGCCTCGGTCGCGTCCATCATTCGGCCCGTCAGCGCCAAGTCCATCGCCTTGGCCTTGCCCACGGCTCTTGGCAAGCGTTGCGTGCCGCCTGCGCCGGGGATGATGCCCAGCTTGATCTCGGGCTGGCCAAACTTGGCGTTGTCTGCTGCGATGATGAAGTCGCACATCATCGCCAGCTCGCAGCCGCCGCCCAGTGCAAAGCCGCTCACGGCGGCGATGACGGGCTTGCGGATGCTGCGCAGGGTCTCCCAGTTGCGGGTGATGTAGTCGTTCTTGTACACATCGGCAAAGCCATAGGTCGCCATCGCCCCGATGTCGGCACCGGCGGCGAAGGCTTTTTCACTGCCGGTGATGATGATGCAGCCAATGGCACTATCGGCATCAAACACCTTCAGGGCAGTGCCCAGCTCGGTCATCAGTTGGTCGCTCAAGGCGTTCAGCTGCTTGGGTCGGTTCAGGGTGATGATGCCGACTTTGCTGGCTTCAGTGCGCACTTGGATCGTTTCGAAATTTTGGCTCATGGAGGGTTCCTGAATGATTTTGGATTCTCACCGACTATAACGACCGACTGGCGTTGAATAATTAACCGACCAATCGGTCGAATAACCCCAACTGGTGGTAAATTGGTGGTCTGCAAAGAGACAACGGAAAGACAAACTATGACTGAAACCACCATCGAACGCGCTGTTTTGTACGCCGAGCAAGGCAGCATTGCCATCATCACGCTCAACCGCCCGCAAGCGCTGAACAGCTTCACCCAACAGATGCATCACGACCTGTGGGCCGCGCTGGACAGGGCCGAGGCCAACCAGAGCATCCGCGCGCTGGTCTTCACCGGAGCCGGACGGGGTTTTTGCGCAGGGGCCGATGTGTCAGACTTTGATTTAACGGCTGGCGCAGACCCCAGCATCACCATCGAAAAAAACTTCAACCCCACCGCGCGGCGTCTGCAAAACCTGCGCATGCCCACTGTGGTCGCGGTGAACGGTGTGGCGGCAGGCGCGGGGGCTTCGTTCGTGTTCAGCTGCGACATCGCCATTGCCGCGCCCAGCGCGAGTTTCATTCAAGCCTTCAGCAAGATTGGCCTGATCCCTGACGCTGGCAGCACCTGGTTTTTGCCGAAACGCATCGGCCTGGCCCGCGCCACCGCTATCGCTATGACGGGCGACAAAATCAGCGCCGCACAAGCCAAAGACTGGGGCATGATTTGGGATGTGGTGGAAGGTGGTGCCGACGACTGCCTGGCCGCCGCCATCGCCATGGCTCAGCGCCTGGCCGCCATGCCCACCCTTGCGTTGGTCGCCACCCGCCACCTCCTGCGCGACAGTACTTCCCGCACTTTCAACCAGCAGCTTGATGCCGAGCGCGACACCCAATCGGCCATGGGCAAAACGCATGACTATGTGGAGGGCGTGACGGCATTCCTCGAAAAGCGTGTGCCGCAATTCAAGGGCGAGTAGCGATGGCTGACTTGCCCAGCGATGCCAGCACGCTCGCGAAAGGCGTGGCACAGAAGATGTTCGCCGCAGACCGCGCCTCGCGCGAGTTCATGCAGATGGAACTGCTCTCGTGTGCGCCGGGCCGCGCATCCATGCGCATGACGGTGCGCGCCGAGCAATTGAACGGGCATCAAATTTGCCATGGCGGCTTCATCTTTACGCTGGCCGATTCGACCTTTGCCTTCGCCTGCAACAGCCACAACAAGAATGCCGTAGCCTCCAGTGCCCAGATTGATTTTCTCAAGCCCGCGCACGAGGGCGATGTGCTCACCTGTGAGGCGCAGGAGCAAACCCTGCAAGGTCGCCACGGCATTTACGACATGCGGGTTACCAATCAGCACGGCGACGTCATCGCTATGTTTCGCGGCAAAAGTGCTCAGATTGCAGGATCAGTTTTATGACCTACAAATCATCCTCTTTTGCCCTGGACCCCATCGAAAAAGCCAGCATCGACGAGCTGCGCGCATTGCAGCTCAAGCGCCTTCAATCGACCTTGCAGCATGCCTACGCCAATTCACCGGTTTACCGCGCCAAGTTTGATGCGGCGGGCCTACATCCGGATGATTGCAAATCGCTAGCAGACCTGGCCAAGTTCCCATTCACGACCAAGAATGATCTACGCGACAACTATCCGTATGGCATGTTCGCCGTGCCGCGCCAGCAGTGTGCACGCATCCACGCCAGCAGCGGCACCACCGGCAAGCCGACCGTGGTGGGCTACACCAAAAATGACATTGACATGTGGGCCAACGTGGTGGCACGCAGCATCCGCGCGGGCGGTGCGCGGCCTGGTGACTTGGTGCATGTGTCGTATGGCTACGGCCTTTTCACAGGCGGCCTGGGTGCGCATTACGGTGCGGAACGACTGGGCCTGACCGTGGTGCCGTTTGGCGGCGGGCAGACCGAGCGGCAAGTTCAATTGATCACCGATTTCAAGCCCGACATCATCATGGTCACGCCCAGTTACATGCTGGCGATTGCCGACGAGTTCGAGCGCCAGGGTTTGAACGCGGCAGACTCGTCGCTGCGCATCGGCATCTTTGGTGCCGAGCCGTGGACCAACGACATGCGTCAGAACATCGAGGTGCGGATGGGCATTGACGCAGTGGACATCTACGGCCTGTCTGAAGTGATTGGCCCCGGCGTCGCCAGCGAATGCATCGAAACCAAAGACGGCCCGACGATCTGGGAAGACCACTTCTACCCCGAGATCATCGACCCCGACACGGGCGAGCTGGTGGCGGACGGCGAGATCGGCGAACTGGTCTTCACCAGCCTCACCAAAGAGGCACTGCCAATCATCCGCTACCGCACACGCGACCTTACTCGCCTGTTGCCCGGCAGCGCGCGCACCATGCGCCGCATGGAAAAAATTACCGGCCGCAGCGATGACATGATGATCGTGCGCGGCGTCAACGTGTTCCCCACGCAGATTGAAGAGTTGATTTTGAAGCGTGCCGAATTGGCCCCGCATTACCAATGCGTGCTGCGCCGCACCGGGGCGATGGACGATTTATTCGTCATCATTGAAACCCACCACAGCGTATCACCTCATAGCACTGAAGCCCGCGCCGCCGCCGCGTTGTTGCAGCACGAAATCAAGGTCTACATTGGCACCAGTGTGGAGATTGAGCTTCGCGCGACTGGCGGCGTAGAGCGCAGTGTGGGCAAGGCGAAAAGGGTGGTGGACGAGCGCGGATAGCCAGCCGCTGCTTATCGTGGGATGGCATACGTGCCCACCGCGTGGGCGACCGGCTCCGTGACTCCTTCCGAGTACAGTGACACCTCGCCCACCGCCAGGGTTTTGCCCAGCTTGATCAGTTTGCATACGCCAATGATGCTGCGTTCGGCAGACGGTTTTCGCAGAAAGTTGATGTTCAGACTGGTGGTAACCGTCAACGGAACAATGCCGATCTCGCCCAGGATGGCGACGTACAGCGCCACATCCGCCACTGCCATCAGCACTGGCCCGGCCACCGTTCCACCAGGGCGCAGCTCATCAGCGCCCACCGAGTGGCTGACCGTCGCGGATGCGTTGCCAACCTGCACAACGACACATTTGCTTTGCGGAAATGCCGCTGCTAAAAACTCGGATATCTCAGTTTGGGTTGCCATGGACTCTTTCTTGAAACCTGCTCATAACCTGCGCGAACTGCTAGCGTGCGACCCAGCCGCCGCAGACCGGGAACACTTGACCCACGAAGCAGTTCGCAGCGGTGCTGCACAGGTACGCGGCGAACTGCGCATCTTCACGCGCCGACACAAGCCGACCCAGCGGCACCTCGCGTTTGAGTTGTTCTTGGAAGCGAGGATTGGCTTGAACTTCGGCGGGGAAGTACGTAGGGTTCTCCACGAAGTTCTGGGCAATGGCATTGATCTGCACATTGTGCGGCGCGAGTTCAACACCAACCGCCTGAACATAGGCAAGTTGAGCACCCCGCGCGGCGCTGTACGAAGAGGCTCGTTTCATGCCGCGCAGCGCTGACGCACTGCCGATGACCAGCACTTTGCCTGAGCGACGGGCCACCATGCCAGGCACTACAGAGCGAACCAGCCTGGGAAGTGGGTCTACCAGGGCAGCGAAAACTTCGCGCCATTCGGCATCAGAGACCTCCGTTGCCATGGTAGTTGGTGCAGTAAACGCCAAATTTGCCACCAAGATATCGATGATTCCTGCGGACTGAACCACGCGCTGCGCAGCCTCGGGCTCGCACAGGTCTTCAGGACTGGCGACGACGGTTGCACCCTGCTCTGCGAAGACCTCGCAAAGCACAGGCCCCATGAACTGCGTCGATTGGGTGATGAGGACTCGCTTGCCGACCAATGCGTTTTGCATGTGTATTTACCTGATTTGGAAGTCCGTTTTAAGCCGCTACACCGCACGCGGGCCGCGCGATCGCACAGTTCTCGTCCGCCCTCACAGGCTGTACATCGGGCCGGCCGGTGTGAAGGAGCCAATACGCTGCGCGATTCCAACGTCAATGGCCGTGTTGGCATCGAGCGTCAGGTCGCAACCTGCAAAAAATATATCCCAATGGGCTCGTGTAAGTTTTGAAGCGGATCTGAGTACCGCTTCAGTCCTGGCATCTTCAATTTGCAGGCCGTCAACGATTGTTTGGAGATGCGGCAATGACCAAGTGTTGACGGGCGCTGGTTTTGATCGATGAATTAGAAAAGTACCGGTGGAACAAACATACCTTTTTCGAGCACCGAGGTAGGCCGAAAGAGAAGCACTGCCGATGTGCCCAGCGTTGTATGCAACAACCTCGACCGGGAAAGTCTTGAAGAACTCATAGAGAAATATTCCTTCATTGATCGTGCCACCCGGCGACTGGATCAATGTGTGTATTCTCGTGACATTGTCGCTGGCAGCATTCACAAGCAGCTGTGAGAACGATCTTGCAATCTGAACGTCGAGCACCCCGACACAGGTGACCCAGATTTCCTTTGTGGCGAGGTGCTCAGTCATGGTTCGTGCGACCTAAATGTTGGAGTTAGCCGAGCCGGCCTGCCGTAGCGGATCCGGTGGTTGAGCGAGGGATTAGGCCTCGCTCGCATTGCGGTGCCTGCGCAGTGCCCTTAATCCGGCTACGGCTAAAAGCCAAACCGTACTGCCGAGTATGAATGGGTAGATGAGCAAGAGGTCGACTCGAATGTTGCACTCACCCGTGCATAGCACACGCTTGTACATGAGGAGCTCGTAGGCAACGTAGAAAAGCCAGATAAATGCGAGCACTGTGAACCCGAATCTGCCTTCGATTACTTTAAGCGCGGTGAAACCTGAAACTACGGCCATCAGCAGCGCTATTGGGATTGGCTCAAACATTCTCTAACTCTGACGTGGCACGTGCGTCGGGGCAAGTCGCAGGCTGTCGCTCCTGGCTTGGGCGAAAAGGATGTTAAGTGTAGCAGCGCCTGCAACGAGCAGCGATTTGTCCCGCACTCCTGCGGCCAGCGAAACTGCCCGCACTGCCAGCACTTCGAGACCCAGCGCTGGATTGAGCGGCAAACCCGCCGATTGGTGGCGGGCCGGAATTGACAGCGGAGCGCGACGTTCTCAAGTGCGAGAACGGGAAAGTCACTTACCGATTCCGGGACAGCGAAACCAGAAGGATGATGCTGCGCACGGTCGGCGGGGCCACCTTTATATGGCTGGTGCTGCGGTCGAAGGTTTCATGGAGCGGTCGCCGGATCGTTTGCGCTGAGTTTATCGCCCACCAACACCGCATGCAAGTTATTCACCCCGCCAGCCACCCCGCCACCAGCTTGGGTTCCCGCGCTACCAACCGCCAGGTGGTTTGCGCTTTGGGCAAGGTCAGCGGCAGGGTCAGCAGCCGCTTGTCGCGCGACACGAGTGCGCTGATCTGCACGCTGGCCTGAGTCTGCATGCCCGCGTAGAGCGTGACATCGTTCAGCTTGTTGATGCGCCAACCTGAGTTTGCTGGCACCGACTTATCGCGGCGCGGCTTCTGGGCACCGACCTCAACGCCAAACCACTCGTCGCCCGATGCAAAGCCTGCCGCTTCCGCCGCGCCACCGCGCAGCACGTTTTTGATCTGCACCGCCGTGCCTTCCGTCACGCGCAAGCCCAGCGCTTGCGCGAGCTGCGAAGGCTCGTGCAGAACACCGACGCCAGTGCCCAGCAGCAGAGTCTCCATCGGCATGTCGTCAGTGCTGTGAACCCACAGCGCAAGCTCGGTTGCGTAAGAGCGCCCAGTGAGTGACTCCAGCACCGCCAGCAGATCAGCTTCTGTCATAGGCCCCGCCTTGCAGCGCAGCCACAGCGCGCGCATCACCGCGTCCAGATTCGTCTTTCCCTCGGCGCGCAGCGTCAAATCAAGGCACAGCGCGACCAGCGCGCCCTTGGTGTAGTAGCTTACGGTGGCGTTGGGGGTGTTTTCGTCCTGACGGTAATACTTGATCCACGCATCAAAACTGGCCTGTGCAACCGACTGCACCTTGCGACCCGGCGTTTGCAGAACTTGATTAATAGTTTTGGTCAGCAACTTGAGGTAGGTGGCATCGTCGATCAGGCCCGCTCTGCGCAGCAGCAAGTCATCGTAATAGCTGGTGAAGCCTTCGAAGAACCACAACAGTTGCGTGTAGTTCTCTGCCGCGTAGTCGTGGTTTGTGAACTCGGCTGGGCGTAGGCGCTTAACGTTCCAGGTGTGGAAGTACTCATGGCTGATCAGGCCCAGCAGCGTGGTGTAGCCATCGGTCAGTTTGCTCTTTTCGAAAGCCTTGTCACCATTGCGCGGCAAGTCTTTGCGGTTGCAAATCAGCGCGGTGGAGTTGCGGTGCTCCAGCCCGCCGTAGCCGTCGTCCACGGCATTGAGCATGAAGAGGTAGCTTTTGAATGGCGGTTTTGATTTAGCCGTACCGTGCCAAAACTTGATCTCCGCTTCACAGATTTTTGCCGTGTCGGCCAGCAACCGCGCGCCGTCAAACGTAGGGGGCGCGCCTGCCACCACAAACCGATGCGCGATGCCGCAGGCTTTGAACGAGCCGCACCAAAACTCGCCCATCTCCACCGGGCAATCGACCAGCTCGTCGTAATTGTCAGCGCGGTAGCTGCCGAATCCTTGTTCTGACACCGACACCGCAGCAAGCCCAGTGGCAACGCTCCAGTTTTTGACACCCTTGGCAATTCGGTTTGATGCAACGACAGTGACCTCATGCGGCACACTGGTTTGGCCGTCAACACGAAGAAACATCGACGTGCCGTTGAAAAACCCGCGTGATGCGTCGAGCCAGGCGGTACGCACGGAGTTGTCCAGCGCGTAGATTTCGTAGGTGACGATGAGTGGCTTGGCCGCATCGCAAGCCACGTTCCAACTGCACTTGTCGATTTGCGCTGCTGGCAGTTCGCGCTGACCTTGGCGCGCCCGCAGGTTTTGCAGATTCTTGGAAAACTCACGAACCAGATAGCTGCCGGGTATCCATACCGGCAAACTCAAACGCTGCAATGGCGAGGGCTTGAGGACGGTGAGTGTGACGCGAAAAAGATGCGCGTGCAGGCTGGCGATTTCAACCGTGAAATGAAGGCCGTGTTCAACAGCGAGGGCTTTTTCTTTTGGCATGGCTTATACGAATAGCAGACCGACTGTGCTGCGCCGTTGCTTGCTCGGCTTACTTTTGCGGCGCGCTTCTTCGGCTTATTTCTTCAACTCACTTCTCCACCCTACTTTTTCACGTCCTTCACATCCGCCAAATATTTTTCAACCTGCTCCGCATTGATCGCACCCGGCACGCGCGTGCCATCGGCAAAAATCAAGGTGGGCGTGCCGGTAATTTTGTGCTTTTTGCCCAGCTCGACATTGCGCGTCAAGGCTGACGCATCGCACTTTGTCAGCGCCGGGGTGGGGGCCACATCGCGCACCATCCAGTCCGTCCAGGCCTTGGTTTTGTCTTTGGCGCACCAGATGTTGCGCGATTTTTCGGCCGAGTCAGCACTCAGGATGGGATACAGAAACATGCTGATGGTGATGTTGTCCACTTTTTGCAAATCCCGCTCAAAGCGCTTGCAGTAGCCGCAGTTGGGGTCTTCAAACACGGCAATCTTGCGTTTGCCGTTGCCGCGCACGATGGTGAAGGCGTCTTTAAGCGGCAGGTCGGCATAGGCCAGTGCGGTGAGTTTGGCAATGCGCTCTTCGGTCAAATTGCGCTTGAGTTGCGTATCAATCAAGTCGCCTTGCAGCAAATAGTTGCCCAGCGCGTCGGTGTAGAAAATCTCGGTGCCGTTGGCGCGCACCTCAAACAGGCCGGGTATCGGGCTTTTGATGACCTCATCAATCTTGCCCAACTGCGGCAAGCGCTCAGCGAGGTTTTTACGGATTTCAGCTTCGTCAGCCCAGGCCAGCAGCGCAGCACTCATGAGTACCAGGGTTGCAAGAATTTTGTTGAGTTTCATCATGGTCATCAGGTTACTATACAATTAATAGCTAGTTATGCAATATAAACGAGAGCTAGAGCACTAATTTATTTATATTTATCGTGAGTTGGGCAATTTTGACTAAAAAATTAACTCGTGGGTTAAGTTTTTACTCACTTCACCCCGATACCGCTAAACGCCCATTGCTTGACGTGCCACCCAGTTCTTCAGCGGCCCGCTGCGTTCAAACCCGTTCATTCCCACGTTACGCAAACGTTGCAGCACCCCCCCATTTTGCGAAAACAGGCGTTGCAAGCCGTCTGTGGCACCACTGAGCAAGGCGGCCTCCAGCTTGCGCGAGCGCTCGTAGCGGCGCAGCAGCTTTTTATCGGCCACACTGCGCCAGTAATCGCGCGTGGCCAGCAGCGATGCCAGCTCGGCCACATCCGCCAGCCCCAAATTCAAGCCCTGCCCGCTCAACGGATGCACGGTGTGGGCGGCATCGCCTGCCAGCGCCCATGAAACGCCGTCTTTCGATCCTGTCCATGAGCGCGCCTGCGCCAGTTGCAGCGGCCACACGGCACGCGGGCTGGCTAAAGCCATCTTGCCAAAGCTGGCGTGGCAGGCAGTTTGCACGGCTTGGCAAAACGCCTCTTCACCCAATGCCATCAGCGCATCTGCATGGGCGGCTTCAGTAGACCAGACTATCGCCACAGAGTTCCGTTGCACTGCATCGGCAAGATCCGCAACATCGGCACCGACGGTCAAGCTCATCGGCAGTACACCCAGAATCGAGTCGTTTGAAAACCACTGGCGCGCGGTTTGGTAGTGCGGGTACTCGCAGTAAAGGCGCGTGGCCACGGCACGCTGGCTGTACGGGGTGATATCAAATTCAACCCCAAACTCATCGCGCGAAGTGCTGGCTTTGCCTTCACAAACTACCGTGAGCTTGGCAGGCTGGGCTGTAGTGAACTGTTCAATCTGCGGCTGAAATCTTGTCGCTTGGGCCAGTTGCTCCTCCAACACAGGCACGTCCACAATCCAGGCCAGCGCGTCGGTTTGGGAGTCAGAAGCGTTGAACACGACCTCACCGCCAGCATCGCCGTGTACCTGCATTTTGAGCACAGGTGTGGCGTGCTGCACATCGGGCCAGCAGCGCAGTGATTCGAGCAGCGATTTGGATTTTTGGTTCAGGGCATAGGCCCTGACATCGCTGTGGCCTCCATGGTGGTCGCCACTATCCGAGACTTCAGTCACCACCAGTGCCACCTTCAGCCGCTCTTTGGCCAGCAGCAGCGCCAGCGTGCGCCCGACGATGCCACCGCCACGGATGCAAACGTCGAATCTTGTTGTCAGTGAAGCTGCCATGCCGAGCATTGTAAAAGGCAGGGCAAAATCGAGCCCTCTTTGAAGGATTGACCCCATGGCCCCGCCCAATTTGCCCCCACCCGACATTGCGTCAGACATCACCGCGCACATCCAGCGCCTGTTCATCTACCCGGTGAAATCCTGCGCCGGTATTGAATTGACCGAATCCCCGCTGTGTGAATTCGGCCTGGATTTGGACCGCGCCTGGATGGTGGTCGATGCGCACGGCAACTTCGTCTCCCAGCGTGAGCAGCCGCGCATGGCCCTGATCAAGCCGCAACTCAAGATGAACGAGATGATCCTGCGCGCGCCGGGCATGCTGGCGCTGCATGTCAATATTGATGCGGTGGAAGCGCCGGCCCAAGTCACCGTGTGGGATGACACGGTCAGCGCCTATGACATGGGCAATATCGCCGCGCAGTGGTTCACAGATTTTTTGTCGTTGACGGATGCCGGCCTGCCCGGTGCCAACGCGCCGAAATTGCGCATGGTGCGGTTCGATCCGGATCACAAGCGCCTGTCCAACCTCACCTGGACCAAAGGCGTAGAGGCGATGAACCAGTTTGCCGATGGCTTTCCAATGCTGATCCTCAGCGCCGCGTCGCTGGATGCGCTGAACGTCAAGTTGATCGCCGCGGGCCAAGCAGCAGTCGGTATTGAGCGCTTTCGGCCCAACATCGTGCTGGGCGGTTTAGGAGCGCATGACGAAGACCGCTTGAACGAATTGACCATCGCCACCGAAGCTGGGGCGGTGCAGTTGGCTCTGGTCAAACCCTGCCCGCGCTGCCCCATTCCCAACATCGACCCCGCCACGGCAACCAGCAGCCCCACCGTAGGCGACATGTTGCAAAGCTACCGCCAGGATGCCCGCGTGGGCGGCAGCATCACCTTCGGCATGAACGCCATCACCCGCGAGGGGTTCGACGCGGTGCTGCGCGTGGGGCAAAAGGTTAGCGGGAATTTCGCGTTTGATTGATCACCAGCCGCGCCGTCGTCGGGTCGTAGACCACATCTGTGATTGAGCCATCCCGGATGCGCTTAACCGCTTCATCAACGACATGGAGCGGCACCAAAAACCACTCTCTTGGTTTG
>JANOTE010000422.1:0-3433 GCA_031416195.1 Rhodoferax sp. | reverse complement strand
GGAGGGCCCCATCAACAGCGCCATTTCTTCAGGTCTTCCTGCCGCCAGAGTGTCTCCCAAAGTCTTCCGCCTGGCGCGCGGATCAAGTTCGGGCTTCCGCTTCATATCGGCACCCAAGTCGGAATTCTTTACACTGACTTTTGATCGCGGCAGTGCTCTCTAAAAAAACCGTTTAAAAACAATGATCTAGCAAAAGTTTTTGGGGCTGGCCTATGACTTGCTTTCCATAGGCTGTGGCAGCCAAGAACCTGTCTGTCAACTTACTCAACTCGTGGAGCATCTTATGAAGCTTAAGAAAATTGCAGCAGCCCTGGCAGTGATGGGCACTCTCGCTGTTGGCACAGCGGCACACGCAGCCGGCGTGCTGACCTTCAACCCTTCTGGTCCGAACCTGGGCGCGACCAACGTGGGGGGCGGTGCCGCTGGTGCGCTGGGCACCAAGAGTGCGTTCGATTTGGACCAAGCGACGCTGACCTACGCCGGTCGCTTGGACGTGGCTTTGACCCGGGCCAACTCTATTTTGGGCGGCTTCGGTGGTGCGTCTACCTGGGCCGAATCGGCGAACATCAAACTCACCCAGTTCTCGCTCGGTGGCGTTGAGATCGATACGTCGATTTCCGGGTTGAACAAATCGCTCGTCGGCGGTGAGTACGACTTGTACGCCACCTTCATTGCCTCCGGCAGTGGGATTTGGTTGACCTCTACCTCGTATGCCGTCGCGGCCATTTCCTCGATCACGGTGAAGTTCTATGCCTCCCCGTTGGGCGGCACGCTTGAGACCTTGGGCACCCCCGCGACTGGGATCGACCTGACCGCTGGCGTGATCATTCCGTTGGACAACATCCTGCTTGGGATCTCGAACTATGTTGACGATGGCACGGCTCTTGGGTCGGCATCTATCGGTACCGGTCTTAATGCTGGTAAAGGTTCGACCGCCTTGACCGCCACCTTGGATTTCGCGGCCAGCGCAGGCACTACTGGTGTTGGTGGCTTTTTCCAGGCACCCGATCCCTTCTTGATCACGATTGGTTCACAAGCGGGCGGCAATACTCTGAATACTTTTGTGACCGCTAACGGTGCAGGTACTCGCTGGTCCACATTGACCACCAACCGGGGCGGCGGTAGTTTGACGTTTGCTGCAAACGTGCCTGAACCCGGTGCCTTGGCACTGGTCGGTATTGCGTTGGCAGGTTTGTCCCTCGTGTCCCGGCGTCGCAAGTCCTGAGCCGACCGACTGTAGGTACTGAAAAGGCCGTCGCTTGACGGCCTTTTTTTTGGGGTTCCTGCAGTCGTTCCACGCAATTGGCAAGGAGTGTTTTTTCTAATTCAAGGGGCTTCCGATCGTATGGGGGGTCTAAATGACATCGCTAAGTCGGCGTGTCGTACGGGAAGGTTATCACTGGGTTGTCAGCCTGATGATCACGGCAAGCCTACCAACCATTGGAGCCGGGGTTTTGTAGATTTCATCAAGCAGTCTCTGAATTGTTGCGGCATGAATTTCTTCAATCGCCGCACGGCGTAGTTTCAAGTTCGGTGTCAACTCGCGCCGATCTACGCTAAATGGCCGCTCGATCAATGCGATGCCCACAGGCCGTTCGTTCTCATAAATGGTGCTTACTTGCATTTGTAGTGCAGTTTTCATTTGTTCGAACGCCGCTAAATTCAGGGGGCCATTTGCAGTGGTGCACAAAGCCATAAGGAACTTTCGTCCGCTTCCAATGAGCACTGCCTGATCGACTCCTGGCACGCGTCGAAGTTGTTCCTCAACGCCCGTTGGCGAGATGCGACGGCCGGTGGAAGTCTTGATCAGGTCGCCGCTGCGACCGGTGAGGTGCAAGTAGCCATCAGGGTCAAAATTTCCCAAGTCCGCGGTTGAGTAATAGCCTTCGGGATCGAAAGGCGGCGGGTCTGCGTTGTCTAGGTAGCCCGAAAACATGCAGGGCCCGCGAACCATGACAGTGCCGTCGGCGGCGACGGTCAACTCATTTCCCGGCATAGGCCGCCCTACGCTTCCCAGGCGGTAGGCGTCCGGCTGGTTCATGGTCATGGGCATCACGTTCTCGCTGAGGCCGTACGCCTCCAGCAACACCCAACCCAGTGCGTGAAACTCCTCCATCAGGTGCTTTGGCATGGGCGCCGAACCCGTGACGAGGAAACGCAGACGAGTTCCCATCACGTTCCGCATTCTGGCCAAGACGACTCGATCGGCCACCGCATACGCACCGGACAGCCAATGCGGAGCGCGGCGATTTTCTCGCTGGCAGAGGCTCTTATGGCGCCCGATCTCCCAAGCCCATGCCACCAGCTTTTGCTTCAGAGGCGGCATTGCAGCGATTGTGTCCCGCAGCCCGTCGTAGAGTTTCTCGTAGAAACGCGGCACGCCGACAAAAATGTCCGGCGACACGCGGGCGACCACCTGCATGACCCGCCGCGGGTCCGCCAACAAGTAAGTGGCTGCGCCCTGTCGCAGCCCGGCCAGGCTGACCATTCGCTGGAACAGGTTGGACAAGGGCAGCCAGCACAGCAGACGGCCGTCTGCACTCACGAAGCTGAATGCATCCCTGATCGCTTCGACGGCTAGGCAGACTTGGTCGTGACGGTAGGCGATGCCTTTTGGCGCGCCTGTGGTACCCGAGGTGAAAATGATTGTTGCAAAGTCGTCGGGCGACGGAGCAGCGGGGCGCGCCACGCAGGCGCTGCTCATCGCCTCGAATGCGTCCAACGACAGCCAGCGCTGTGAATTTGGCATTGCGCCCAGTGGGCTTCCCAGCGCCAGAAGAAAGCGACAGCCAATCAGTCGTTCTGCGCGAACCTTTGACAAGACCCTTGTGTCGGACACGACAAATGCCGTGACATCCGCCTGCTCGACCATGACGGCGAGGCGCTCGGGCAAGTCGTGCGCATCCAGCCCCACCACCACAAGCCCCATGGCCAGCGCCGCATGGTGCAGCAGCTCCCATTCGAGCGATACCGGCGCAATCAGCGCCAGCCGGTCTCCTTTGCGCAAGCCCGATGTGTGCATCGCGCGAGCGAGGGCATCGACACGTGCCGCAAACTCATGCCAAAGGGTCGGCTGCCATGTCCCATCCTCAGCCTCGCGCTGAAAGGCGACGCCGTTCGGGGTGTCGGTGGCGCGCTGTTCCAGCAGCCTGGAAACGGTGTTTTCGTTGAACCAGTAGGTGATCATGCAGTGGCGGGTTTGCGTTGAGCATCCAGGTAGTAGCTGAGTACCCGCTCCAGATAACTGTCAACCAAGGGCAATGGCAAGCCGGCAGCGGCCAAGGTGCGGGCCGTCTCCGTGTTTGCAAACCCCTGGTCTTCCGCCAGATAGGCCAGCACCGGCGACAACCCGCGCAGCGCACGGCGCGTCTTCTGACCCGCCAGCGCGCCGATCACCGGCACCAGGCGCTCCAGCCAGGCGCGGCTGATAGGC
>JANOTE010000421.1:0-6463 GCA_031416195.1 Rhodoferax sp. | reverse complement strand
CGTGCCGCCAAAGCCCGCGCGCTCAAGCAAATGAGCCGCGCGTTGCGGGCTCCAGTCGCCCGCGGCGATGGGCTGTAGGTCGTCCTGCCAATGGGCGGGTGCGGCCCGAGCGCTCAAGGCGAAGATGCACAGGGCGAGTGTTGCGAGAACTTGAGCGAGAACTTGGGTGTACCAATTCGTTTTGAGATAGCGCGTCATGGCATCAGTCTCCAGTTAAATTACTTGACCCGCCCGGCCAACGGAAAATAGCATCAATCCTTCGGCAAGCTCTTGACCTTCTCCATCAAACGCGCATGCACCGACGGCGACACAAATTTGTCCACCTCGCCGCCCAACAGCGCAATCTCGCGCACGAAGGTGCTGGAGACGAACTGGTATTTGTCGCTGGGGGTGAGGAAGACGGTTTCAACATCGGGCATCAGCGTGCGGTTCATGCCAGCCAATTGAAACTCGTAGTCAAAGTCGGTCACCGCACGCAGGCCGCGCACGACGGCTTTTGCGCCGCGCGCCACGACAAAATCACGCAGCAGGCCGCTGTAGCTGTCCACCTCCACCTGCACGTGGTCTTTGGCGACTTCGCGCACCATCTCAAGCCGCTCGGCCAAGCTGACCAGGGCGTTCTTTTTGTGATGGCCTGCCGCCACAGCAACAATCACGGTGCCAAACAGCTGCAGGGCGCGGCGCACGATGTCTTCGTGGCCGCGTGTGAGGGGGTCGAACGTGCCGGGGTAGACGGCAATCACGTTATTGGCCATGGGGAATCCTGTTCAAACCAATGAGAGCCATAGCGCGCGGCAGTTGTTCCGCGCGCTTTGAGAGGATCATTGCGCCGGATTATGCAGCTTTTCGCTGAAGCAAATGGGCATACACGGCACCGGCTTTCAGATGGCGGTAGACCACTAGGTTGGCGGCCTCAAGCTGCGCATCAGTCCACTTGGCAGGCGCTTCAAGGTAGACAAAACCCGATTCCGAAACCGCACGACCCGCAGCTTGCACTGCAGTCTCGTACAGGCCGGAGTCAAACGGTGGGTCCAGCAAGATCAAATCCATGCTGTCGGCATTGAGCTGTTTTAGCACTGCAACACCGTCGCCCCGCACGATTTGGACGGCACTCGCCTGAAGCTGAATCTGCACCTTTTTGAGCTGATCGACCAAGGCCGAGTCATGCTCGACCATCCGCACCTCCAGTGCGCCGCGCGAGGCGGCTTCAAAGCCCAACGCGCCCGTGCCCGCAAACACGTCAATGCAGCGCCAGCCGGTTAAATCCTGGCCGAGCCAGTTGAACAGCGTCTCGCGCACCCGGTCAGGCGTGGGGCGCAGGCCGGGCTTGTCGGCGACTTTGAGTTTGGTGCGCTTCCATTGGCCGCCAATGATCCTAATTTCGTTGCGCAGCTCACTTTTCACGGCGCGCCCCCAACCACCACCGTCACCATGTTGGTGGGCTGCAACTTGCGCGCAAAGGCGGTTTTGACATCGGCCAGCGTGATCTTCTCAACCGCCTTTGTCCAGGTGTCCAGATAGTCCAGCGGCAGCTTGTTCCAGGCGATGTTGCTGACGTTGTCCAGCAGCTTGGCATTGGTGTCGATGCGCAGCGCAAAGCCGCCCATCAGGTTGCCTTTGCTCGCCTTGAGCTCGGCTGCCGTAGGGCCGGTGGCGACAAATTTGGCGAGCACGTCGCGCGACAATTGCAAGGCCTGGTTTGCCTGGTCTGGCCGGGTTTGCAAGCCGATGGTGAAAGCGCCCGCGTGCAGCGCCGGGGAGAAATAGCTGTTGACGCTGTAGGTCAGGCCGCGCTTCTCGCGCACTTCATCGGTCAAGCGTGAGACAAAAGCGCCACCGCCCAAAATGTAGTTGCCCACCGTCAATGCAAAAAAATCCGGGTCGTCGCGCTTGAATCCAGGCTGGCCGATCAGCACGTGGGCTTGGGCCGAATCGAAGGCGATGCGCTCGTCTTTGGCTTGCGTCAGCGCAGCAACCTCAGGCACGCTGGGCCATGCGGCGCAGGCAGTGGACGTGGTTGTGGGCGTGCGCGACATCAGCTCAGTCACCATCGCATCCGCCTGCGCACGCGTGACGGCCCCCACAATGCTCACCACCGCGCGACACGGCAGCACCGCACGGGCGTAAAGCGCTTTCATATCGTCCACCGTGATCTTGACCAGCGTCGCTTCGTTCACGTCAAAACCATAGGGGTGCGTGCCATACACCGCCGTGGCAAATGCGCGGTTGGCCAGGGTGGCAGGCTGGGTGTTGGCCTCTTTGATGCTGGCGACCAGGCGCTTGCGGTTGCGATCCCAAATGTCTGGTGCAAACGAAGGTTCGCCCAGTTGCCGTGCGGCCAGGGCGACGACTTTGGGCAGGATGTCGGGGAAGGTCAACGACCTGAACGAGAAGCTCATGCGGTCACTGGTGGCGCTGCCGCCGAAGGCTGCACCCAAGTCCGCCCAGGCTTCACCCAGGCCGTTTTCATCCAGCGCAGGCTGATCTTTGACAGCCAGCACACCCAGCGTCGATTGACTGGCGGTGACGCTGGCCAGGCCCGCTTTGTCTGCCGGGTCGCGCCTTCCTCCCGCGTCAAAATCGATCTTCACATCCACCATCTGAATAGCGGGGCTTTCGACCAGGTAGATGCGCGCACCGGAGGGCTGCGTCCAATGAATGATGGGGATGGCAGCCCATGTTGCAGCGGGAAGCAGCAGCGCTGATAACGCCAGAAGACGAATGGCATTGCGGATGACTGAGACTACGATTTTTTTCATACAGAACCTTCAATGGCGCGCACCAGCGGCTGGAGTGCGCGGTTTGCGATTTTTATCACCACTTTTGTCATTGGGCTGGGGCCGCAGAATCGCCACAGTCAATTGGTCATCGCCAAAATACTTTTTCGCAACGGCTTGCACCTGCTCCGGTGTGACGGTGCGCAGGCGCGCGATCAGGCGCTCGTCTGCATCCAGCGGCTGGCCTTGAATCCACTGCACGCCCAGCGTATTGGCCTGGCTCACCACCGAGTCCTTTTTGTAGACCTCACTGGCGATCCATTGTGTTTTGACGCGGTTCAGCTCGGCCTCGCTCACACCGTCTTTCCCGATGCGTGTGATCTGCGCCCGCAGGGCGGTCTCCACCTGCTCGGGCGTTTTGCCTTCAGACGGCACACCTTCCAGCATAAACAGCTGCGGGCCACGGCCCCACAGGCCGTTGTAGCTGCTGGCACTGTCTGCCACGCGCTCGGGGCCTTGCATCAGCGCACGATCCAGGCGCGCGCCGCTGTAGCCGTCCAGCACGGCAGACAACACTGTTAGTGCCAAGGCATCAGTTTGCGGCTCAGGCAACTTTTCATCCGCTTGCCCCAGCTTCTGCAAGCTGGGCACCTTGAACGCCAAGGAGACAACAGACTGCTCTGCAGGGGCCTTGAAATCAATACGGCGCAGGCCCGTTTGCTCAGACTCGACGCGCGGCTTGCGCGCAGGCACCGCGCGTGCAGGGATGGGGCCGTAATACTTCTTTACCCAGGCGCTGGCCTGCGCCACATCGACATCGCCGGCAATCACTACCGCTGCGTTGGCAGGCACGTACCAGCGCTTGAAGAACTCGCGCGCATCGTTGGGTGTCATCGCATCCAAATCGTTCATCCAGCCCACGATGGGGCGCCGGTAGGGCGACGCGACATACACGGCTGCCGCGTGCGCCTCTTCCATCAGCGCGCGCGGGTCGTCTTCGGTGCGCATACGCCGCTCCTCCTTCACCACCTCAAGCTCTTTGACGAACTCGGCATCGCTCCACTGGCTGTTACCAAAACGGTCGGCTTCCAGCTTCATCACTTCTTCGAGTTTGTTGGAAGGTATCTGCTGGTAGTAGCCGGTGTAGTCCTTGCTGGTGAAGGCGTTCTCACGCCCGCCCAGGGCCGCCACGCGGCGCGAAAACTCGCCCAACGGCACCTTGGGCGTGCCCTTGAACATCATGTGCTCCAGCAGGTGCGCGACGCCGGTGGTGCCATCCACCTCGTCCATCGAGCCCACGCGCACCCACAGCATGTGTACGGCGGTGGGGGCGCGGCGGTCGGGTTTGATGATCACCGTCAGGCCGTTGGGCAGGGTGAATTGCGTGGCTTTGCTGTCACTGGCCGCTGTCTGGGCAAACCCTGCGAAGCTGACCAGAAGCAAAACGAGACCACACGTACAACGGAATAAATGGCGTGAGAAATAAGGCATGAGGTGTTTCATAGAATGGTGTGATTCTAAGAACCCGCCAATGTTCAGCTTTTTCAAGAAAAAACCTCCTCCCGTACCAGCACCCCCGCCAGCACCTGCTCTCGTTGAGACTGTGTCAGCCCCGGCTGTTCCACCAGTGCCCGCCGCAGGCTCGATGATTGGCCGTGCCCTGGTTCAACCGATCGATATCCCGCTGCCCGCTGCGATCCTGCCCGAGCGACAAAAGTGGCTGGACAAGCTCAAGGCCGGGCTGGGGAAAACGGCCAACAGCATCTCGGGTGTGTTCGGCGGCTCGCAAATCAACGAGGCGCTGTTTGAAGACCTGGAAAGCGCGCTGTTGATGGCCGATGCCGGCGTGGCCGCCACCGAGACGCTGATTGCTGATTTGCGCCGCAAAGTGGCCGCAAGTGGTATCACGCATCCCATCGCGCTAAAAAACGCCCTCGTCGCCAGCTTGACCGAACTGCTGCAGCCGCTTGAAAAAGCCTTGGTGATCGGCGAGCACAAGCCCACCGTGATCATGGTGGTGGGCGTGAATGGCGCGGGCAAAACCACGTCGATTGGCAAGCTCACCCGGCATCTGTCTAACCACGGGGCCAGCGTGTTGCTGGCGGCGGGCGACACCTTTCGCGCCGCCGCGCGCGAGCAGCTCACCGTGTGGGCAGATCGCAACTTGGTGGAGATCATCAGCCAGGAAGGCGGCGACCCGGCCGCTGTGAGCTTCGACGCGGTGAGCGCCGGCAAGGCGCGCGGCAAAGACGTGGTGTTGGTCGACACCGCAGGCCGCTTGCCGACGCAGATTCACTTGATGGACGAATTGAAAAAAATCAAGCGCGTCGTGCAAAAAGCCGATGGCACCGCGCCGCACGAAATCTTGCTGGTGATTGACGGCAACACCGGCCAAAACGCGGTGACGCAGGTCAAGGCCTTTGACGATGCGCTCAAGCTCACCGGCTTGATCGTCACCAAGCTCGATGGCACGGCCAAAGGTGGCGTGCTGGCCGCGATTGCGCGCGAGCGCGCGGTGCCGGTCTACTTCATTGGCGTGGGCGAAAAGCTCGAAGAGCTTGAAACCTTCAGCGCGCGCGAGTTTGCGCAGGCGCTCCTGGCTTAATTTTTCACGTGCTGCGTAAGACCGCGCGGTTTTTTTCGACTCCATCTTTTCTCTTCAAAATCCAATGACTCATTTGAATGCCTCCATCTCACGCCGCCAAACGCTTGCCCTGTTGGGTGCCACCGCTGCTGGCCCGCTGCTGGCCCAAACCGGCACGCCCTGGTCAACGATTGAATCCAAAGCCCGTGGGCAGACGGTTTACTTCAACGCCTGGGCCGGCAGCGAGCGCATCAACGCCTATCTGCAATGGGCGGGCGGCGAGGTGCAAAAACGCTACGGTGTGAAATTGGAGCATGTGAAGGTGACCGACACGGCCGAGGTCGTCAAGCGCGTGCGCAGCGAAAAGGCGGCAGGCAAGCTGGCCGATGGCACGGTCGATTTGGTGTGGATCAACGGCGAGAACTTTCTGGCAATGAAGCGCGAGGCGATGCTGTTTGGCCCATTTGCCGAGAGCCTGCCCAGCTTTCAGTATGTAGATGTGGTTGGCAAACCCACCACGCGCATTGATTTTTCAGAACCGGTTGAAGGCCTGGAAGCACCCTGGGGCATGGCGCAATTGACCTTCTTTGCAGACAGCAAAAAAGTGCCAACGCCGCCAAAAAGCATGCCCGCGCTGCTGGATTTTGCGAAAGCCAACCCAGGCCGCGTCACCTACCCGCGCCCGCCGAATTTTCATGGCATGACATTTATTAAGCAGGCGCTGGTTGAAGTCAATGCAGACCGCACAGCGCTGTACAAACCCGTCATGCCTGAGGCGCTGGCCAAAGCCGGTGCGCCGTTGTGGGCATATCTGGATGCGCTGCACCCGCACCTGTGGCGCGCGGGCAAACAGTTTGTGCAAAACGCCGCCGCCATGCGCCAGATGATGAGCGATGGCGAGCTGATGCTGGCCTTCACCTTCAACCCCAATGAGGCCGCCAACGAGATCGCCGCAAAGCGACTGGTGGACAGCGTAGTGAGCTACCAGTTCACCAATGGCACGATTGGCAACACGCACTTTTTGGCCATCCCCTTCAACGCCAAAGCCAAAGAAGGCGCGCAGGTAGTGAGCAACTTTTTGCTCTCGCCCGAAGCGCAGGCGCGCAAGGCCGACATCAGCCAGTGGGGCGACCCAACGGTGCTGGCCATCGACAAACTCCCC